>JAYTVG010000361.1:0-5844 GCA_043744135.1 Deltaproteobacteria bacterium
GCGGCAATCACAAGATGGCGCTGCCGTTGCTTGAGTCGATCGTCAACGACGATCTCGCGGACGCAGCGGTCCTTGAGACCCTCGGCGACGTTCGCGAAAAACTCGGCGATTGTACCGGGGCCGTCGCTGCGTATTCGGGCGCCGTCGTGCATCTGCGGGCGCGCGGCGAACAAGTGCGCGCGCGCAGCGTGCTCGATTTGATGCTGGTGCTGGAGCCTGACAACGCGTGGGCGCACCGCGAGGCCGCGTCGATGTCCGATGCGCCAGCGGACGCAGCAGCCGACGCACCAGCCGACGCACGAGACGCACACGCCGAATCCAACGACGACAAACACGACACCGCAGAAGGCACAGCAGAACCTGACGACGCCGACGCATTTCCCACCGAGGTCGACGACCCCGACGGCAAGAAGTCAAACTGATCCCATCGACGTCGTGGCGCAACAGCGCTACCGAAGCGCATGGTCGACATCGCATGTTGGAGTTGTGGCGTGCCCTACGCCGCAGAGATGGCACCGCAGCTATGCGCCAGCTGCGCCAAGGTATTGCCGGTCGATCCGCGCGCGACACCCTTTGCGTGTCTAGGCCTCATGCCGCCGCGCTTTTCAATCGATGCTGCGACGCTCGATGCGCTGTGGACCACGCGCGCGCGCAAAGTGCATCCCGATCGCTTCGCCACCAAAAGTGACAAGGAGCGACGCTTTAGCGCCGAGCAAACCACCGCGCTCAACAGCGCCAAAGCCCTGCTCACCGAACCCTACGACCGCGCGCTGTGGCTGGTGACGCGCGCCGGCGTGACCCCCATGCAGCTCGACAGCGGGTATTTGGTTGAGCTGATGGAGGCCCGCGAAGACGCCGAACAATCAAGCGCACAACGGGCGCAGGTCATCGCGGGTGCGCGCGAGCAATTCGATGCGACGCTCGCGCAACTCGCGCGCACCTTGGCTACCCATGACGCCGCGCCCGACGGCTACAGCGCGCCGACGGCTGCACTCAAAGGCGCCGCACGCGCGCTCGCGCGCATGAAGACACTGGCCCGACTCGTCGACGATCTCGGTGGCGGAAAGCTGATCTCCACCCTCGACGGACGCTAAACGCATCGTTACAACGCGACTGCTATGGCACACGGTCTCGGCATCGATCTCGGCACCACCTACTCACTGGTCGCAACCGTCGACCGTGGCCAACCGCGGGTGATCAAGGTCGACGGCGATGGGCGCGTGCCGTCCGCGGTGTTTTTTTCGAGCGAACTCGCGCGCGGCGCCGTCGTGGGCTGGGACGCGTTCGCGGCTTCCCGCGGCACTGCCGGAACCCTTTTGACGTCGACAAAGCGCTTCATGGGCAAAGGTCGGCAAAGCGCGGTCGCGCACCTCAACGACGGCGCGCGCAGCTACGCGCTGACACCCGACAGCTCCGATGCGCGCGTGGTGCGCTTCGCAGCCCCACACCGTGAGCACGGCATCACACCGGTCGAAGTGGCGGCGTACGTGCTTCGGGCGCTCGCCGATCGCGCCGACGCTGAGCTCAACGAGACCTGCAAAGACGTGGTGCTCACCGTGCCCGCTTATTTTGACGAGGCGCAGCGCACCGCCACCCGCGACGCCGGGCGCTTGGCCGGCCTCAATGTGCTGCGCTTGCTCGCGGAGCCGACCGCGGCCGCTGTTGCGTATGGCCTCGACAAAGAAGCCCAGGGGCGTGGCACCGGCACGTACGCGGTCTTTGACCTCGGTGGCGGTACTTTTGACGTCAGCATTCTCGAGTTTGATCGCGGCTTGTTTCGCGTGCGCGCGACCGCCGGCGACACTGCGTTAGGCGGCGACGACTTCGACTGGCCGCTCGCCCAGCGTATCTTACGCAGCGCGGGCATCGCACACGGCGACACACCGCACCAAGTCCACCAAGCGCTGCAGATGGCGCGCCACGCCAAAGAACTGCTCACTGACCAGCTCAGCATCGACGTGCAAGGTGTGCTCGACACCGCCGCGGGCGCGCTGAGCGTCGCTTTCACTGTGACGCGCGCCGAGCTCGACGCGTTGATGCTGCCGGTTTTGAACCGTTGCGCCGCGCCATGCGAGCGCGCGCTTTCAGACGCAAAACTGACGCCCGCCCAACTCGACGGCGTTATCTTAGTGGGCGGCTCCACACGCGTGCCGCTGGTGCGCGCATTTGTGCGCAGTTTTTTCGAACGCGAACCTCTCATCGATGCCAACCCCGATGAAGTCGTGGCCGTGGGCGCCGCACTGCAAGCCGACTTACTCACGGGTGGCGACAGTGACCTGTTGCTGCTCGACGTCACGCCGCTGAGCTTGGGCCTTGAGACCGTCGGTGGCGTCGTCGACAAACTGATCCCGCGTAACAGCCCGATCCCGTGCAACAAGACCCACACCTTCACCACGTACGCGGACGGACAAACCGCGATGGACATCCACGTCGTGCAAGGCGAACGCGAGCGCGTCGACCACAACACCTCGCTCGCGCGCTTCACCTTGCGCGGCATCCCTGCGCTCGGCGCCGGCATCGCGCGTGTGATGGTGACCTTTCACCTCGACGCCGATGGACTGTTGACGGTGGACGCGAAAGAACAGTCCACGGGTGCTGCGCAGTCGATTGAGGTGAAACCCAGCTATGGTCTCACCGACGCCCAAGTGGAGGAGATGCTGATGGCGTCGCTAGACAACGCGCAGGCCGACATGCAAGAGCGCATGCTCATCGAAAAAAAGGTCGAAGCCGGCCGCGTGCTGTCAGCCACCAACAAGGCCCTTGTGCAAGACGGGACCCTGCTGAGCGCCGCAGAGCGCGTAGCGGTGGACGCGGCTGTCAAAGCGCTGGTCGCAGCCCTCGAGCAGCATGACCGCCACGTCGTGCAAGACGCCACCGACGCGCTCGACAAGGCCACGCAAGAGTTCGCACGTCGTCGCATGACACAGCGCATCGCCGAAGCGCTTGAACACAAAAGCGTCGATGACGTGCTGCATGACGCCCGCACTGGAGCGCTGACATGACCGCTGGCTTGCCGCGTTTCAAAGTGACGATCCTGCCGCTCAACAAAACCATCGACGCACACGACGGCGACAGCGTGCTAGACGCCGCGCTGCGCGCCCACGTCGAGTTGGAGCACGCGTGCGGCGGCGTGTGCGCGTGCTCAACGTGCCACGTGCACGTCAAGACCGGCGCGGCAGACCTTGAGCCCGCGAGCGAGCGCGAAGAGGACATGCTCGACAACGCACCGTGCTTGACGCCACAAAGCCGCTTGGCGTGTCAGATCCAAGTGACCCGCGACCTCGTCGTCGAGGTTCCACCCATGAACCGCAACCTCGTGTCGGAGGGCGCGCACTGAGCGGGCGCCGCGTGACGACGTGCGTGACGTCGGCCGCGCCGCAACTCACCGACCTCGGGAGGTGAACAAAGTAATCACTGAGCGGGCTGTGCGCCGTCGGCTACCTCAACAGCACTGGTCACGTCCCAATGTGGGTGAACTGTGCTGGGTAGCGCCTCGGTCAAAACTCTGTGGCGAGGTCTTAGTGCGTACAGGTGCCTTCGAAGGTGACGCGAAATTCGTCACCGGTGCCGGTGGCGTCGAGCGCGACTTGTAGCGTCAGGTCCTTGCCGTTTTTGGCGAACGTCGACTTCAGCTTCGCACGCTTCGCATTGCGCGCGGCGTCGACGTTCCAGCTCAACCGGTCGCCCACCCAACCGCTCGACGCGCCCGCGTACAGCGCGCCGTGGTTGTCAGCGCCGTTGTTGACGAAGCCCGCCTGTTCACGCGAGTAGCCCCACACCTGCGTCGTGATGGTGGGGTGCGGGTTGTCTTTTGACTTCGTTTCTTCGGTGCGCACGGTGAGCCAACGCCCGCCGAGATCGCGCTTCACCTGCAGCTTGATCGCCACGTCCGCCTCTGCAGCGCGCTCGGTCGCGGCTTTGCCCCGGCAGCTCCAAGTGCCAACGAAGATGTCGAGTGCCGCTTGCTCAGGTGGCGCGGTGTCGTCGTCAACCGTGACGGCAGCGGCCACCGCAGCACCGGTCTTGTCGCTGGCCACTAGGCCATCTTGCGCATGCGCGTGCGCGCACCACGCCACCACCAACGCAGCGCTCACGCGCTTTGAATGCAGCATCGCCATGACGGTCACCTCGTCGATTAGTTGCAGTCTGGGTCGGGCAGGGCGCAGTTAGCGTCGCAAAAGTTGTCGCCGTACCAATTGTTGATGACGCATGGGTCGGCGCAGTCTGGGTCCGCGCTCTTGCAAAATGTGTCGCAGGTGCGGTCGCTGTAGTAGCCGTTGGTCACACACACGTCGGTGCAGTCGGGATCGGGCAGCGCGCAAAACGAGTCGCACTCGCGGTCGCCATAAAAGCCGCTGGTCACACAGGTGTCTGAGCAGTCCGGATCGGGGTCGTTGCAAAATGTGTCGCATTGGCGGTCGCCGTACAGGCCGTTTTCGGCGCAAAAATCAGCAGCGCAGTCTGGGTCGGGCAGCGGGCAAAACGAATCGCAGACGTTGTCGTTGTACCAGCCGTGTGCTTCGCAGGTATCAGTGACGCAGTCGGGGTCGGGTTGCGGGCAAAACGTGTCGCAGGCCCCGTCGCTGTACCAGCCATTGCGCGTGCACACGTCGCCACAGTCGCTGTCGGGCTGGGGGCAAAACGTGTCGCAGACGCCGTCGCCGTACCAGCCGTTGCTGGCGCAGATGTCAACGACGCAGTCGGGGTCAGGATTGTCACAGAAGTCGTCACACACGCCGTCGCCGTACCAACCGTTTTCAGCGCACAAATCGCTGGCGCAGTCTTGGTCTGGGCGCGGGCAAAATGTGTCGCACACCCCATCGCCATACCAGCCGTTGGTTTCGCAGACGTCGCCGCAGTCGGGATCGACGCGCGGACAGCCGTCGTCACAGATGCCATCGTTGTACAGGCCAAACAGCGCGCAAAAGTCCGCGCATCCCAGCACGTCGGGCAAGGCACAGTTGGTGTCACAGACAAAATCGGTGTAGCGCCCGTCAGCCAAACAAGGATCGCCATCGCAGTTGCCGTCGACACAGCTCTCGCCGCTCGCGCACGCCCGTCCGCAGGCTCCACAGTTGGCGTCGTCGGATTTGCTGTCGCTACAGCGCCCGCTGCACTCTTGCGTGCCGCCTAAGCAGCCCTCGCGACACACGCTCGCTTCACAGGTCGAGCGGGCGTCGCAGATTTCCCCGCAGCGCCCGCAGTTGACCTCGTCGTTGGCGACGTTGACGCAGCGGCCGTTGCACAACGACGGGAAATCGGGGTCTGGGCAACGACGTTGACAGCGACCTTCCGCACACAGCTCGTCATTGGCGCAGCTGGTGCCGCACACGCCACAATTGCTTGCGTCGTTTTGAGTGTTGACGCAGTTGCCATCGCAATCGGTCTGCGCGGCGTCCGCACAGCTGGCGGAACACACGCCGCGCGCGCACACCTCGTCGGCGCCGCACGAGTTGCCACAGTCGCCACAGTTGCGCGCGTCCGCGGACGTGTCGACACACTGCGCGCCGCATTGCTGTTGCGACGGCGGGCAGCTCGCGCGGCATCCGCCGTTGACGCAGATGCGATCGCCAGCGCACTGCACGCCGCAGCCGCCGCAGTTGGCGGGGTCGTCACGCGAGTCAACACAAACGCGTCCGCACAACTCTTCGCCAGTGTCGCAACGAATTTCGCAGTTGCCCTTGCCGCAGCTTTCGCCAGCCGCGCAGGCGTTGCCGCAGCCGCCGCAGTTGCTCTCGTCCGTGTCGGTGTTGACGCACGCGCCGCCACATTGGGCCAGGTCGCCACAGGCCTGCTCGCCGACCGCGACGCATGCGCCTTCGTAGCAGGCGCGACCCTGTGCGC
>JAYTVG010000362.1:0-5841 GCA_043744135.1 Deltaproteobacteria bacterium
CGACCTGCGCCAAAAACGCATCGAGGATGAAGCGGCTGCCGTCGTACGCGAGCGGGACGCGCGGATCGGGCATCATGCGCGCAAGATAGCAGGCCGAACCAAGGCGACCAAGGTGCATGCCAGGTCGGTGAACTTACCGTGTTTACGTCGCATCATCGGTGCATGCGGTGACTACGTGAAATTACTTTGTTCACCTCCCAAGGTCGGTGAATTCAATTGGTCATGGCGTGGCGCGGCGTCGTGTGGGCGGTTATGGTCGCTCGTGGCTCGACGACACCACTTTCCGTGGCGCGCGATGGTGGTGCTTGGCGCGTTGGCGTTGGGCGCGCGCGCGTTATTGACGACACCAAGCGTCAACTTTGCCGTCGACGAACTTTCGGATCGTTTGCGTGACGAGCTCGGCATCGACCTCACCATCGCGAACCTCCAAACAGACCCCGACACGGCCACGCTGCGCGCCGGTCCCATCGTCGTGAAGGGCAGCGATGGGCACGTGTTGCTGATCGTCGAGCATGTCGTTGCCGAGCTTGAGCCGTTGCGGTTGTTTGCGCGCCACGCTCGCTTGTTGCGCGTGGAGTTGACGCGCCCGCGGCTGTCGCTCAACATCAAAGACGGTGCGGTGCTTGGCGTGCGCGTGCCACAAGAGTTGTCGGCGGCCGGCACCGATGTACGTTTGGATATCGCGAACCTGTTTGTGCAAGACGGGACCATCGACATCACGATAGACGCAGGCGCGGCCTCGTTTGGCGAGATGCACTTGCACGGCGTCAATGCCGGCATGCACGATGGGCTGACCTCAGGTCGCAGCGCCGATGAGCACGCCATGGCGGTCCGGGTCGCTGGCGGCACGGTGCGTGGCGTCTCGGGCCGCGTCGATAAGACCGTCGCGTTGGACGCTTTTAGCGGCGAGCTCGCGCTCATCGGGCGGGGCTTATTGCAACCGTCGCGCGCCGTGCTGACAAACGTCACGCTGTCCGCCGCGCAGACCCACGTCGACCTCGACGCCACCATCGACCTCGCCGGCGCGCGCGGCGGTGAGGTACCGCCGTTCATCGCGCATGCCAGCGCGCGCGGCGAGCTCGACGCGGCCGTCGCGGGTCTGGATCTGCCCGTAGCCGTCGCCGGCTCGGCGCTGCTCGACATCACCGCGCACAGCGAGCGCGGCGGCAAGGATGCCGGCATCGAGGGCACGCTTGAAGTGACCCACCTTGACATCGACACCATGGCGCTTGGCACGGTGCGCCTGCGCGGCGCAGTCACTGCGCTTGGCGTCGACGTGCAAGAAGGGAGCTGGGACATCGCCGACACCGTCGTAAGCGCAACTGCGCGCGTCGACTTTGATGACGCCCTGACAACAACGGTGACTGCGCGCGCGAACGGCTTTTCAATCTACGCGCTGCTGACGAGCTTGGGGTTCGGGCACGCGTGGGCGGACGCCACCATCAATGCCAACGCGCAGCTCGCTGGTACGCTGCGGCCGTTGGCGCTTGTGGGCGAGGGCAACGGCAGCTTTCCAAGCGTGCGGGTGGCGGCGCGTGACGTCGCCCCGGTGCGCAACAGCGACCTGGTGTTGTTGACCGCGCGGCCCATCGCAGCCGAGCACATCGCCATCCGCGTTGACGACGAGGGCTTGTTGTTCAGCGGCACCATCGACGACAGCTTCACGCGGGCGGAGGGCAGCTTTGCGCTGTTTTACGACGTGCAGCGCGGCATGATCATCGACGCGCACGCGCAACGCGCCGACTTCGCGAGCATCAACAACACCATCGGTAACTTGAATTTTTCTGGCGCGGGTGCCGGCCATTTGCACGTCGAGGGCCCGCAGTCAGGGCCGACATTAACGGCGGAGCTCGCGCTCGATGATTTGACGCTTGAGGGTTATGATTTCGGCGCCATCGCCGGCAAGGTGCTGCTCAAGAGCAGTCAAGTCACCTTCTTTGACCTCGACGCGCACAAATCTGACGACACTGCGCTGGCGGGCGTGGTGGCGCTGGACTTCAACCAACCCATCGACGCGTCGCTTGGGGTGCCGCCGCTGTTGACCGTCGACGTCGCGTTTGCGCCCGCGCGCGCACAGCAGCTGCGCACCATCGTGGCGCCCAGCGCCACCGGGGTCATGGCGTTTTTGCGCGATGACTTGGACATCGCGGGGCCGGTGGTGGGCCACGTGAACGCGCGCGGGGCGGTGGGGGACGGCAACTTTCGCCGCATCACGCTCGAGGGTCAGGCGCAACTGCTGCCTGGCAGCACGCTGCTTGACCAACACCTCAGCGGTACGCTGGCGTTTGTGCTCGATCGCGACGCACTGTCGCTGCGCAGCCAAGACCTCGTCGTCGCGGCCGGCGGCGGTTCTTTGGACCTCAAGGTCGCGCGCGACGATGGGGCGCTTAGCGGCCACGCGCGCATCACCGCCGCCCAGTTGGCGCACGTCGACGCGCTTAAAGACGCCTCGCGGCGATTCTTCGGCGGTTTTGACGTCGACGGTGAGTTCACACAAACCACCGACAACCCGGGCTTCGTGGGGCGCGCGCAGCTGCACGCGGCGGCGTACGGTGCCATCCCAATTGGCAACGCTGACGTCGCAATCAGCCACGACGCGCGCGTATTGACGCTGAGCGGCGCGCTGCTTGGGTCCCGTGGCAACGGCACCGTCCACGTGCGCACGCAGACGCCGTTTGCGTACGATGCGGATCTGCAAGTTTCAGCAGGTCCGCTGGCGGAGTTGCTGGCGCCTGACACGCTGCCGGCCAGCGTCGACGTTGAGCTCAGCGCGCACGTGGTGGCTGCGGGATCGTTACAGCAGATGGCGCAAAGCAGCGGCAGCATCGCGGTGCCGACGCTCGCGCTCAGCACGCGCGATGGTCTGCAAGTGCGCGCGCCGCACGACGTCGCGCTGCGCTTTGTTGGTGCGCAGCTGCAGTTTGACAGCATCGAACTGCACAGCGCCGCTGGCGACATCTTCAAGCTACACGGCTCGCTGTCGAGCGACACCGTCGACGTCCAAGCGTTCGGTGACGGCTCGCTGGCGCTGCTGCCGGCGCTGTGGCCGCGCGCGCGCGCTGCGTCGGGCGCCATGCGTTTTGACCTCGCACTCGCGGGAGCTATTGAGCACCCGACGCTGACGGGCCAAGCACAGTGCAGCCAGTGTGCGTTGAGTTTTGCGGCGCCGTTTCCCGAGGTCACCCACCTCAACGTCACAGGGTTTTTTCGCGGCAACAACCTCATCATCGATCGCGCGACCGCGGATCTCAACGGTGCGCCAGCAAGTGCGGAGGGTACGGTGTTGTTTCAAGACGCTGTGCCGCGCGACTACAACGTGCGCCTGCGTGTCGACGGGCTGCCACTCGCGGTGCCAAGCTATATTGCGTCCGTTTCCAGCGGGGAGCTCACGCTCACCGGCGACGCTGCGTTGCCGACGTTGGCCGGAGATCTGAAGGTGACGTCCGCGCGCTACACGCAAGACATCAACTGGGAGCGCTTGCTGCCCGACATCCGCAACAAAACCGCCCAGCTCAGTTCGCTTGATACCGACAGCGAAGACGTACGCTTCGACGTGCACTTGATGGCACCGCGCGGCGTGGTGGTGGAAAATAATGTCATGGACCTGGAGGCCAAAGGCGACTTGTTTTTGACCGGCACCGACGAGCGACCGGGGTTGCTAGGTGGCTTACAGCTGCTGCGCGGCACCGCGAGCTTTCGCGGCACCCGCTACCGCATCGCGCGCGCCACCGTCGACTTCGTCGAGCCCTACCGCGTCATCCCCGTGCTCGACGTTGTCGCAGAGACGCGCGTGACCGACTACGACGTCACCGCGCGCATCGTCGGTCCGATCGCTGCACCTCAGGTGTCGTTAGCGTCGTCACCGCAGCTCACAGAGATCGACATCGTGTCGCTGCTGACATTCGGTTTCACGCAGTACGACGTCAAAGACGCGCAAGGCAGCGCGGGCGCCGCGGGCTTAGAGGTGGTGAGCGCGTACACGGGCTTAGACGCGGAACTGCAGCGTGTGCTGCCGGCGGCGGTGCGCGAATCCTCGGTGGTGGCGGTCGATGAGCTGCGCTTGACGTCGCAGTTTTCCATGCGCGCCGGGGCGAGCCTGCCGGCGCTCGCGTTAGGCATGCAGGTGAACCCGGGGGTGTGGGGGATAGACGGCAGCCGCTTGCGCTTGCAGTCCACGCTCATCGACACCACTGGCAACGGTACCGAGCGTCGCGTCGAGTGGGAGAAGCGCTTCGACAACGACGTGCGTTTGCGGTTGAACTGGACGTCGGAAGACGACGGCACCTGCCCCAGCTGCAACAACGCGTGGGGAGATCTCGGTGGCGACGTGTGGTACCGCTGGGAGTTTTGACCCCGACCGCTCCGTCAACGCTCAGCGCACGCGCGCGCGTTTGAGCGCCATGACGAAATCGTCGAGCGTGGGGGGCATCGCGTCGGGCTCGGCGTACAGCATCTTGGCCGCGATGGCGTCTGCGGCGTTTTGCCAAACGGCGTCAAACGCGGTCGCCTGCGCCACCACCACGTGCCAGATGGCTTGCGCGGGTTGGCGAGGCCCGTACACCCCCGGACGATAAAACGTCACGTCCCACGTGTACGTCACGGCACCCAAGCCGTCGTCGTCGCGCGCGATGGTCTGCAGCGCAAACAGCACTTGCTCCGACAGCGGTGGCACCTGGTAGTGGCCCTCGCCGTGCCCGACGCCGTCGTCGTGGGTGTCAGTGCTGGCATGGCCGCGCTTGGCGTCGTGGTAGTCGTCGTCGCCGGCTTTGCTGTTGCCCGAGGCACTTTCGTCACCGTCGGGACCGTCGGCGTCAAGCGCCCCTGTGCCGGTGGTACCAGCGGCCCCGCCGCCGCTGTTGCCGCCTGTGCCTTGAAGGCCGCTGCCTGCGCCGGGGCTTTGGCCTTGGCCGGCGGTTGCGCTGCAGTCCCCCTCACTTTGTTGCACGCCGCGCGCTGTGGCCTGCTGTTGAGCGAGCACGGTGTCAAGGCGCATGCGCTCATCGGTGTGCGTGGTGGCGGTCGATGGTGCGCGCGCGGCGACGTCGTTGGCGGTGGTCGGCTGCGCAGTTTTTGCTTGCGCACGCGTGTCGCTTTTTTCGATGGGCCGTTCGACGCGATCGGGTGTCGGCGCGCTGTGTGCCTCCGACGTCAACGCGCGTTTGACCACTTGCGCTTTGTTGTCGGTGGCGGCCTTCGGTGGCGTTTGCGTGTCGATCTGATGGTCCTTGAGCGCTTGCTGCGTGTGCGGGTCGACGGCACCGCTGATGGGTAAGCCGAAGGTCGCTTGAAAGGTCTTCAGCGCGTCCGCCAACTGCCCCCCTTGGCCCACGAAACCGAGGTTGACGAGCGACGCCAACAGCCGCGCCGGATCCGCCACCGCATCGACGAGCGGCTTGGCCACGGCCTTGGCGTCGCTGGCGCCGGACCCGTCTGCAGGCAACGGCCCCGTGCTCAAGCGTGCCTTGGCTTGTGCGTCGTTGGCGTTGCTCAGTTGGCGTGCAGCGCTTTGCTGTTGTGCGCTGGCGGGCGCTTTGGGCGCGGTGGCGGGCGGCGGCGGTGCTGGCGGCGTCACGAGGCCGTGCTCTTGGAGTGCTTTGAGCGTGGCAGCGTCGAGCTTACCGGTCTGCGGCACACCAGCGTTTTTTTGAAACTCGCTCAGCGCACGCGGCACATCGACGGGCCGCGCGGCCGGTGGCGCTTTTGCGCCCCCGCCTTGATCCGCGGCGCGCGCGCGCACGCTGTCGAGGCTGTTGCGGTCGGGGGGCGCGCTCGGGTCGCGTGCGCGCGCGTCGGGTTGTTTGTCGGATTGGCCCGGCGTGGTGCCATCGGGATTTGGTGGCG
>JAYTVG010000363.1:0-5837 GCA_043744135.1 Deltaproteobacteria bacterium
AGGTCTCGACCGCAAGAATTTTTGGGTGCTCGCTAAGCGCCACGGCCTGCTACCAGCGCCTGCACGCCGACCCGCGGTGAGTGACGCATGACGCGCGGCGCCGAGCTGTATCCGCTTGCACTCACAACGCTTGCAGCGCTCGACGGCCCCGACGCAGCGCAGCAGACGCCGCCGATGCCATTTCGCGTCGGTCCCGCGGTCTTGCGCGCGCCTGCCCACGTCGTCAGCACACCGCAGCTCGAGGAGGTCGAGGAGGTCGTGGACGCCACCGCCGCGGCAGGCCATCTCGGCGAGTTGGTGGAGATGCTGTTGGTCACCGCGGACGAGTCCACCACAGGAAGCCAGGAGCTTCACTTGATCTTCAAGGCCGACGTGCTCGGTGGCTTGTCCCTGCGGCTGCAACACACGCCGCAAGGGCTGGCGGCGCGCTTCACCGTCACCGACGCGACCGCCCAGCGCGCAGTCGAGGTGCACATCGACGCGTTGGTCGCGCATTTGCGCGCGCGCGGGTTCGCGATCGTGGGGCACGAGATCGTGCGGGCAGACGCCGGCCCGTGACGCGCGCAACACGCCGTCACCTCGAATACGGGGCGGGTCGCCCACATTTACGGAGTCGCCCCCACATGTCGCATCGGTAACTTGAGCGCTGAGTGCCGGGATCCGCTGCGCAAAAGAGCACTTGGCCCCCTAAATCGGCGATACGTACTTGGTACATCTCGGATTCACCACCTCGGGAGGCTTTCATGGGCACACAAGGCGTTGGCGGCAGAGTTAATCGCGGCGGCGGCGGGCAGACCATCACCGTCATGCAGCGCGTCGGCAACGACATCGTCCCCGTCCAGGTCCAGGTGAACAATGACGTGAGCGGCTTCGGCGGCGGTGGCGGCGACGACTCGCTTGACCCGCGCGCCATGGCGTTTGGCGCCGCACGCAACGTCGCCCGCGACGCATCGCGCTTTTTGGACCCCCTCGGCTTGTTCGGTGGCGGTGGCGGTGGCGGCGGTGTCGACCCGCTCGACAACGGCGGCAACCTGCTGGACCCGCTCAACTTGTTTGGCGCCAGCAACGACAACGCCCAGCAGGGGTTCGACCCGATCAACAGCAACCGTAGTGTCCAAGGCTTCCGCGCACCCACGCAAGCGGACATGGAACTCGATGCCATGGGCGAAAACATGGGCGGGTTTTTCGAGGACAAGATCTTCGCGTTGATGATCAAGATCGTCGAAGACTTCCAAAAGAAGATCGAAGAACGCCTCAAAAAGCTCCAAGACGACGCTAAAAAGGCCGAAGCCGACAAAAAGGGTGGGGGCAAGGATGACTCAAGCGAGTCGCGCAACATCGAGTTCGAGAAGGTTAAATTCGATATGCAGAAGCTCAGCCAGATGCAGCAGGCGCTGAGCAACGTGCTCAACACCATGGACGAGCTCGCGAAAAGCGCCATCCGCCACATCAAGGTGTAGCGTTCGCGCGTGCGACGCAGTGGAGGCTCGCTCGGGTTCACCGGCGAGCCTTTTTCAATTGATATTGTTAGACACTGGACCGTGCCGGGGGCTTTTTTCGCGGGCCCGCTGGGGCTTTTTTTCGCGGGCTTGCTGGGGCTTTTTTCGTTTTCAGTAGGGCTCCGCCCTACGACCCGCGAAGGGTGTCTGCCGGTCTGCTGACACCCTTTCGAAACCCCACCAAGGCCGGATTTTCCGACGAGCTGCGCTCGAATTCGGGGCAGTGCGACTTCGAGGCTCGCAACGCCAGGCGCGGCTAGGCGCTAAACACGTCCGCCAGACGCAGCCACGGCGCGTCCACCAAGCGCCGCTCCTTGGTCGCCTCATGAAGTCCTACCTCGACGATAGCGTCGCCGCGCAGCGCCACCATCACGCCGCTTTTTTCCTCGGCGCACAGCTCGACGGCGCGAACTCCGTAGCGCAGCGCGAGCACGCGGTCGCGCGCTGTTGGCGTGCCGCCGCGTTGCACGTGCCCTAACACCGTCACGCGCGCCTCAATGCCGGTTTGGTCTTCGATCATGCGCGCCACATGCTGCCCGACGCCGCCTAGTCGTGGGCGACCAAACGCGTCGGGTTGGTCGTTAGAAACGATGATCGCCGCGCGATCGGCGCCGGGGTCTTGGATGAGTGCGCCTTCTGCGATCACCACGAGCGAGAACAGTTTTCCCTCCGCCCGCCGCTCGAGCAGCAGCGTGCAAATGGCCGCGATGGTGGTCGGTCGCTCCGGGATGATGATGACGTCAGCACCGCCAGCCAGGCCGGCGTGTAGTGCTATCCATCCGGCGTTTCTGCCCATCACCTCGCACACCATGACGCGCTCGTGGGCTTCGGCGGTCGTGCGCAAACGATCGATGAGCTCGGTTGCGACTTCGATCGCGGTGTCGAAGCCAAAAGTGACGTCGGTACCGGAGAGGTCGTTGTCGATGGTCTTTGGGACCCCGACGACGCGCAAGCCACGATCGTGAAACATCGTTGCAAGCGTCAACGTGCCTTCGCCGCCGACAGCGATGAGCGCGTCGAGGTGCCACGCCTTAAACGCCGCGTGGACGCGCTCGGCCCCCCCCTTACTCATGAAGGGATTCACCCGGGTGGTTCCAAGGATGGTGCCGCCTTCGTGCAGAATGCCGCGTGTGCGGCTGCGGGTGAGCGGCTCGGTGTCGTTGGTCAAAAATCCGCGCCAGCCCCCGCGAATGCCTAAGACCGAGATGTCGAGCTGCTCCGCTCGGGTCACGACCGCGCGGATCACCGCGTTGAGCCCCGGGCAGTCACCCCCGCCCGTCAAGATCCCCACCGTTTTTGTTGCCATACCTCGGCGCCGTGCATCACAGTGGTTGCGGTGTCAACGGCGAGGGGCGCTAAGATCGACGGCGGCCTGCGATCGTTGGTAGAGTTGGGCGGATCGGATCGCTGCTGCGTCGGCGTGCGTTTTGATGTGTGCTTGCGAGCATGGAGTGTCGTCGATGAAGTTCAGTTGTGATCGCTGCCAAACGCGCTACTCGATTGGCGACGACAAGGTCCAAGGCAAGGTCCTCAAGATCCGCTGTAAAACCTGCGGAAACATCATCGTGGTGCGCGAGTCGACCGCGGCGACGCAGCAAATGCAGGGCGCACACGCCAGCAGCCAGCAGTCGCTCGCGTCGGCTGCGGCGTTTGGCGGCGGTGCATTGTCCGCCAGCGGTGGTGCCGCGTTTGGCGCCGCTCTCGCGAGTTCGGCGCCGGCGGGCGCGACGGGCCCGCTCCCGCCAGTGCCACAGGGGGCGAGCACGCGCGGCGAGGTGGAGTGGTTTGTCGCCATCAAGGGCAAACAACACGGGCCCGCCCGCCAAGACGACATCGCGCGGCTCTTTCGTGAAGGGAAGATCACCGAGCGCACCCATCTATGGCACGAGGCTATGGCGGCATGGACGCGACTCAAAGACGTGCCGGAGATGCAGGCGCTCATGCGCGAGCCGATTGCGCGCAAACCACCACCGCCGCCGCCGGAGGAGGGCGCAGAGATCGTGTCCTTCGAGCAAGCGCGCGCCCAGCGCCTGCTCCAGCAGGGACATCAACCTCCCGCAGCGGCGGCGCACGATCCGTTTGCCGCCGTCGCCGCCGTGGGCTCCGCCGAAGCTCCGCGGGACAGCACGCGCGTCTTCATCATGCAAGCCGGCCTGCACAACCGCGGCCAAAAGCACAAACTGTACGCAAGCGTCGCTGCGGCGGTCGTCGCCACGCTTGGGGCCGCGCTGGTGCTGGACTACAAGGGCATCGTGGCAATTCCCGGCCTGCACAGCGTGCTCAACGTCGTCACCCAGCGCGAGTCCGCGCCGGCGGTGGCGCCGGTTGTCGTGGCGTGGGCGACGGGCGAAGAGGATCCCGAGCTCAAGTGCAAGCTGATGCCCAACCCCGAGGAGTGCAAAAAACAAGTCATCGCTGAAAACGAGGTCAAGCGGCGCGCGCGACCCGCCGGCACCGGCCCGAGCGCCGCTGCCATCGCAGCTGGGTTTCAAAATGGCGCGCCGGGGACGGACGATCCCCTGCGTGCAGGCTCCACAGCGCCCGGCGGCTTCGCTGACGTCAGTAACCCAACACGCGCAGGGGCGATCGCAGCCATCTTCGGCAACGACCAAAAAGGCGGGCCGAAGGTGCCAGTCTCCAAAGTAGAGACGCCGACGGTCGCGGGCGGCAACATTGACGCAGAAAACGTCGTCAAGGTCGTCAAAGACGGCGCCGGGGCGGTGCAACAATGCGTCGAGCGAGAAGCCAAAAACGGCAACCTCCCCAGTGGCAAGCAGAAGCTGGTGGTGACGGTGCAACCCCGGGGGACGGTGGACAAAGTCACCTTCGCAAACGGCGCGGTGGCGGCGAGCCCCGTGGGTGAGTGCATCCGCGGCGCGGCGAAGCGGTGGAAGTTTGCGCCCTTTGTCGGCGATGCCACGGACATCGAAATACCGCTCATCCTCTCCGTCAACTAATGGCTCGCGAACGGTACGCGCCTGTGCGCTGCGGTACTCAGGCACCGAGAGCAACGTCCGTGGTCCGGTGGTTCGTCGAGCCGCGCTTGGCGACACTTCGCTCGGGTTTCGGAGCTGCGTTTGCGCACGCTGCACGAGTGTCGCGCTGATGTCCGCGCCCGCCGTCGTCGTCGTCGACCAAGGGCCGCATCACGCCGTGTTGTACAAGCCCGCCGGCATGCTCGTGGTCGCTGGCCGCGGCGTGCCGAGGCCGACGTTGTTGGACGTCGCAATCGAGATGTTTGGCGCGGGCGTACGGCCAGTGCACCGCATCGATCGCGTCACGTCTGGCCTGTGCATCGTAGCGAAAACGCCGTACGGCCAGCAGGCTTTGTCGGACGCGTTTCGACGTCACTTGGTGGACAAACGCTACGTCTGCGTTGTGCAAGGTGCGCCGACGTGGACCAAGCTCGACGTCGATGCGCGCCTCTCCCGCCAAGACGACCCCGACGCACAATTCGGCAAGGCGAAGGGCCCGATGGCCTGGCAGACCGTCGACCCCGCTGGAGTGCGCGCGTTGACCCGCCTGCGTGTGGTCGCGCGCGGCCCCGACGCCGCACTGGTGGAGGCGCGCCCCGAGACCGGTCGCATGCACCAAATCCGTTGCCACGCCGCCCACGTCGGGCATGCGCTGCTGGGCGATGCAATGTACGGCGCCACCTTGAGCTACCCCGAAGACAAGGCGATCGCGTTGTGCGCGCTTGCCGTGTCGTTCCCGCTCCCCCAAGGCGGGCGCGCGTTTGTCGTCGCTGAAGCCTCGAGCGCCTTTCAAAAGTGTTTGTCGGACCACGGCATCTCGCCACGGCAGCTCGATGAAGTCGCAAGCGGATTTCGCTCGCAAGGGCAAGCGCACGCCGCGCGCGCGCCAGCGAAAGCACCGACACGCGCGCCCATGACTAAGGCGCCGAAAGGAAACCCGCGCGGGCGGCCCGCAACGCACGCGGATCGATCTGCGGGCCCTCCTGCCCGGCCGGCCGCTGGGAAAGGCAGCGCTCGAGACGCTCGAGGACGTCCAGGCGGTCGACGAGGTCGCTGATGTAGTCCAGGCGGTCGGTGTCGATGACGAGGACCTCCGTTCGAGTGCCGCTCGCGCGCGCCTGACTGCCACTGGTCCAGCGCTCAAACCAGCTATCGTAGTTGTCCTGCAACAACTTCAAATACGTGTGTGGAATCGACTGTTCCATTGCCCTTCCGCGCATCTTGATGCGTTGCTTTGTCGTGCGCATCGAGCACTTTAAATACACCATTAGATCTGGTGGCTTAATGGCGTTTGTAATCGCACCGTACAGCTCCGCGTAGGTCTTCCAGTCGCGTGCGCTGATGCGCCCGCTTTGGTACAGCG
>JAYTVG010000364.1:0-5828 GCA_043744135.1 Deltaproteobacteria bacterium
GTTTGCCACGCAGCGCAGCAAACGCGCTGGCTGAGTTGGCGTAGTTGTTCATGCGCATGCCAAACCACGCGATGGCGACGGAACCCAAAATCCCCAAGATGGAATACGCCAAGATGATGACCACGCCCGCCCAGCCGAGTTTGGTGGGGTGCACGATGCCGAAGTACACCACGACGACCGCCGCGATGAGCACCCACAACAGCGCGATAAAGCGCGCTTGTTGCAGCACATAGGCGCGGCAGGTGGCGTAGATCAGCTCGGAGATGTCCTTCATGGCGACGTGCACCGGGAGCTTTTGCACCTGCAAAAACATCACGAAGCCGACCACCAAGCCGAGCACCGCGATGAGCACGCCGCCCCACAGCAGGTTGCTGCCAGGCATGCCGGCGACGGTGACGGCGCTAAAGGTGGGGAGCACGATATCAGCTTCGCTGGCGCGTGCCGTCGCGGAAGGAAACAGCGCGGCACAGACCGACAAAACGAGCCACCACAACGAACGCATAACGCTCCCACCGGCCGCACGGGCCGTCGTAAACCGTAAAACACCACACGACGGCGCGGGCCTAGCGGAATTTCGGCACCACGTCGAGGGGCTTGCGGACTGGCTGGCCTTCTTTCCCTTCTCGATCGACTCCGTCGAGGCGGAAGGTTTGCGAGGGGGCCCCAGCGAGTTGCGTTTGTGGGCTTGGCAGATCCAACGACGCAACTGCTGTCGGCAAATACCGACAATGTAAGTGTCCTCGGCACATAAACGCACCACCAGCAGCAGGAGATTCCCATGGCACTCAACATCAACCGCGGCATCGTTGCTTCCCTCATGAAGGATTTCCAAAAGGCAGCTGGGACCGGCGGGCGGATTTCAGCACCGGAAGCACGCAAGGTCGCGGACAAAGCCGTGCGCATGCTGAGCGAGGCGTACGAAGGAGCTGACTCGTCGGCTGGCCTTGCCAAAGACGTCAAAGCCATCGCGACCACGTTTCGCGCCGCGGACAAGAACTGGAAGATGACCGGCAAGTCCTACGAGATCCAGCGCGAAGTGTTTGGCGCCAAGCTCGACGGCAAAGCAGGCGAGCTCGGTGCGCTGACCAAGCAGATCCGCAACTCCGCGCGCACCAGCTCCGTGCCCACCTACTCGGGCAGCTGAACCGCTCGTCGTGCGTCAGCTTGACGACGCCATCGCCCTCGCTGCGTCGCGCCGCCCCGCACTAGGGTGGTTGCGCCGAGCGAGGGTTGTGCTTTTTGCGCGCACCGCGCGCGGCGCCCACGTCGTCGCGCTCGCGCATACGCCGTCGCGTCGCGCCGTCATCAAACTGACCTCACGCCCCACCGAAGCGCTGGCGCTCGCTCGCTTACGCGATGACAGCCGCGCACCACGCTTGCTGTTTGCGTCGCCGGGCGTGCTCATCATGAGCGTGGTGCAGGGTGTAGCACTGCCGCCGCGTCCCCCTAGCGTGCTGCGGTCGCCCGGGCTGCTGCACGACATCGGCGTGGCGTTTGCGTGGCTGCACCGTCATCGCGCGGCTGGCTTGCCTGCCGTCGGCGGCGGTGCGACCGCCATCACCGCGCTCAGCGCAGCCCGCGCAGCGTGGCGTCGTTGCCGCCCAGCGCTGCGCACGCGCGACGCCGCCCACGTCTCGCGCGCGTTGACCGCTGCACACGCGCATCTGCATCACGAACGCTTCTCGCTCGCATGCGACGCGCGCGTGTTGCTCCACGGCGATCCCTGCCGCACCAACCTGCGCCGCACCGCCAGCGGCATCGCGTTTATCGACTTCGAGCAGGCGGGGGTGGGCGACCCGACCATCGATCTGCACCGGTTGACGTCGTCGTGGGGGCTATCGCGCGCGGCCGAGTTGGCGATGGTGTCAGCGTGGGCCGAGGCGCGGCGCGACCCGCACGGCGCCACCCGCTACGCCCTCGCCGCGCCCGTCATGCCGCTGTGCTACGCGCTGCTGGGCACCGACAGCTGGCTTGCTGGCGGTGCGAGCGAGGCGCGCCGCGCCATCGTGCAGGCGCTGTGGGCGCGCGCGCTGCCGCAGCTGCCGGTGCAGTTTGTGGCGCAGCCGGCCCGGCGAAAACACCCGTGAAAGAAAGCTCCATCGGCCGCATCTGGCATCTGCCCGGCAGCAACGCGAGCAGCGACGACGTGGTGCTTGGGCGTGACGCCGCCGCGCGCTTTTTTTCGTGCCCGGCGGTGGTCTCTGAAAAACTCGACGGCATGTCGCTGACCGTGCACCGCGGCGTCGATGGCGAGCTGCACGGCGTGCTGCGCAACGAATGGCGTCACGCGCTGGGCGGAGCTGCGGCGCGCATGGCCGATCTATGGGTGCAGCTCAACGCCGACAAATGCGCTCCGCTCGTCGACGACGGCGTGCACGTGTATGGCGAATGGTTGTGGCACCGCGTGAGCAAGCGCTACACAACGCTGCCGGCACCCGCAGTGTTTTACGCGCTGCGTTTGGGCGACGGCCGCTTGGTGCCGCGCGTGCGCGGCCTTGAGACGTTGCGGCGCGCCGGCCTCCCCGTGGTCGATCCGTGTTTTGAAGGTGTGGTCGGTGACGCCGCGCATCTGCGTGCGTTGTGCACAACGTCGGTGTTTGGCCCCGCGCGCAAAGAGGGACTCATCGTCGAGCTGCAGGCCGGCGGCGGCGCCGAGTGGGCGAAGTGGGTCGACGCGCGCTACCGCCGCGTGGCATCGACCGCGATTGACGGCAGCACCAACACCGTCGTCGACGAGGCCGCACGACCCATAGCGCGATCCGGCGCACGATCTGCCACGAACACGTCGCGCAAACGCGCTACACGTTGAACATGACGATCACGCTGTACACAAGCCCCGGTACCGCAGGCATGGTGGTGCACTGGATGCTCCTCGAGCAAAACGTTGCGCACACCTTACACCTGCTCAACTTTGACAAGCGCGAGCACAAGACCCCCGAGTACTTGGCGCTCAACCCTGCAGGTGTGGTGCCGACGCTGGTCGTCGACAGTGTCGCGCTGCATGAGGCTGCCGCCATCGCCATGCATCTCGCTGACGTTCACCCAGCGAGCGCTTTGGCGCCGGCTTTAGGCACCCTCGATCGCGCGCACTACACCGAGTGGATGTTCTTTTTCGCCAACACGCTACAGCCCGCCTATCGCGCGTGGTTTTACCCGAGCGAGTCCGCGGGGCCTGAGCACGTCGACGTCGTCAAAGCGCAAGCGCGCGTGCACATCGAAGCGGCGTGGCAGTACGTCTGCACGCAGCTGGAGGCGCGCGGTGCGGGGGCGTGGTTGGTGGCTGAGCGCATGTCGGCCGCCGACTTGATGATGACGATGTTGATGCGCTGGTCACGCAACATGCCCAAGCCCGCCGATCGCTGGCCGACGCTGCACGCCTACGCTGCGCGCATGAAAGCGTTGCCGTCGTTTGTGGAGCTGTACCGCCGCGAAGGCTTGACCGAGTGGGCGTGATCGCGTGCCATCGCCGCGCGCGACGGCGTCAAAACTGAAAGTACAAAAACGGACTCTTGTCGGCGAACGCCAAGATGCACGCCGCAAACGCGCAACCCAGCGCGATGCCCCACGACGGCCCACGCAAGCGCGGTAGCTGCCAGGTGTTGGGCGCAAAAAAACACAACGCAAGCCCCGCTGGGATGAGCACCGCGAGCGACTTGTGCAGCGGCCCGATGCCGTGCAGGCCAACCATCGACGCAAGCAGATGCCCCGCCATCGCAAACGACGCCGCCCGAAAAAACACCCAGCCGACAACGACGACGACAAAGGTGCCGAGCACACCGACCACGCGCGCAAGCGGCACCGGCGAGCGGCTGCGCCACACATGGTGAACGGCGAGCAAGACGCCGTGGTACGCCCCCCAAAAAGCAAAGGTCCACGCCGCCCCGTGCCACAAGCCGCCGAGAAACATCGTGATCATCAAGTTGCGCACCGCTTGCGCGCGCGTCCCTCTGTTGCCACCCAACGGGATGTACAGATAGTCACGCAACCAGCTCGACAGCGAGATGTGCCAGCGACGCCAAAATTCGGAGATGTTGGCGGATTTGTAGGGAGAATTAAAATTTTGGATGAATTTGAAACCGATTAAATAACCTAGACCAACCGCCATATCGCTGTAGGCTGAAAAGTCGAAATAGAGTTGCAGTGTGTATCCTAAAGTGGCTTGCCAAGCTTGCAGCAGGCCAAGATGTTGCCAGTTGAGCAACAGCGGGTCGCTGCGGGCTGCGATCACGTCAGCGAGCCAAATCTTCTTCACCAGACCGAGGACAAAAAATTGCACGCCCAGCTGCGCATGGAGCGCCGACAAGCGCGTCGGGATCGTCTCCAACTGCGCGTCGATGTCCGTGTAGCGGATGATCGGGCCTGCAACCAAATGCGGAAACCAACAGACGTAGGCTGCGAAATGCCAAAAGCTCTGGGCAGGTTTGGTTTTTTTACGGTAAATGTCGATCGAGTAGCTCATCGACTCAAAGGTATAAAAAGAGATACCGATGGGCAAAACAACCCCTAAGATCGGTGCGATGGGATCGGCGTGCACACCTGCGCTAACGGCATTGATGCTATCCGCGAAAAAATTATAGTATTTAAAAAATGCCAACAAACCCAAATTTGGAATAATCGAACCAAGCAAAAATAATCGTTTCGCACGGACTGTTGTTGCGCGATAGATAAAGTGTCCCGCGACGTAGTCAAGTCCGCTAGTCACAAGCATCAAAAACGTATAGCGCCAGTCCCAGTAACTATAAAAAACATAGCTCGCGAGCGCCAACGCGATCAGGCGGACCCGGGTGGGCAGCGGCAGCCACCACACGCACAGCGTGATCGGCAAAAACACGAACACGAAGATGTAGCTATTGAACAGCATGCGCGGTTCCGCCCGCGAAGGCGTCACAGAGGGTACTGACCAGGCGCGTCATGTTGGCGGGCTGCATGTGCACGGCATCGTAAAACGCGGCCGGGTCACCGCTGAAGCTGTCGATGTGTGAGGCGTCGAACACCTCGACCGCGTGCGTGTCGTGCTCGTGTTTGAGCCACGCGCGCACCAACTGCAACAGCGCCGTGTAGTCGCGTTGCTGATCCAAGGCGGCGTAGGCGTGCGGATGCAGCGGGGTCAAAAACAGCCAGACAGCGATGCCGCGGCCCTGCGCCTGAGCCATCAGCGAGGACAACAGCCCCGCGCGGGCCGTCGACAACGCGCTCATGTCTTTGAGGCCCTCAGCGTAGACGCGCTCGCCGCGCTCGAGCTCATCCGACAACACAAACGAGCCGTCGGCGAGCCGCGCGTCAGCGTCGACGTTTTGGCGCATGCCGTTGTCGAGCAGTTTCGTTTTCGCAGCAGGGAATCCCGTGCGCACGTAGCCAAGTGAACGCCACGCGTGCAAAAAGCTATGCGACGACAACGCATCGATGGTGAAGTCACGCTGCACGAGAAAGTCAGCGGGTAAATAATGCGCGACACCGACGGCGGCTAACGAAGGATTGGTCGCAGAATGTGGGTAGAACATATCGACATCAATCCCAATCAACAACGTGTGGATTGGCCACTTGAGATCGTCCAACGCCACATGATAAAACGCATAAAGATCTTCTGCAGAAGCGGAACCCAGTGATAAATTGAAAGCGACCTTGCCGGTGCGCGCTTCGAGCTCAACCGGATCGATGGTTTCACTGCGCGACGAGCCCATCACGAGCAGCTGCGGCATGTGGGTCTGGCGACGCGCGAGGGCGAGCTTGTCGTGGCGGTCCTCCCGCACGAGCGTTGGCACCAAGCCGGTGTGGTACTGCGCAAACGGGTCCATCGCGACGACAAAGCCCGCCAGCAACGCGAGCAC
>JAYTVG010000365.1:0-1817 GCA_043744135.1 Deltaproteobacteria bacterium
GATTCTTTTTGGGGGACGTGCGCGACCGTGAGCGGCTGCGCCAGGCCTTTCATGACGTCGACGTCGTCGTGCACGCGGCGGCGCTCAAGCAAGTGCCAGCTGCCGAGTACAATCCGTTCGAGTTCATCAAGACCAACGTGCTAGGCGCGCAAAATATCGTCGACGCGGCGATTGAAGAAGGCGTGCCGCGCGTGATCGCTTTGTCCACCGACAAGGCGTGTAACCCCATCAACTTGTACGGCGCCACCAAGCTGTGCAGTGACAAGCTGTTTCAGTCCGCTGGAGTTTACGTCGGTGAGCGCGCCACGCGATTTGCCGTGGTGCGCTACGGCAACGTCGTCGGCAGTCGCGGCAGCGTCATTCCGCTGTTCGCGAAATTGCGCAAGACCGGCGTGCTGCCCATCACCCACAAAGACATGACGCGCTTTTGGATCACGCTGCCTCAAGGTGTGAAGTTTGTGCTCGAGAGTCTTGAACGCATGCAAGGGGGCGAGCTGTTTGTGCCGAAGATTCCGTCGATGCGCATCACGGACTTGGCGCGCGCGGTTGGGCCCGATTGTCGGCAAGACGTCGTCGGTATTCGTCCCGGTGAAAAATTGCACGAGGTGATGATCAGCGAGGACGACGTCGTGCAGGCGCTAGAATACGACAGCCACTACGTCATCCGTCCGTCGTTTGGCAGCACCAACAGCGAGGTTGGTGGCCGCCCGCTTGCCCCCGGCTTTCGTTACAGCAGCGACACCAACACGCGCTGGGTGACCGACGCTGAGCTTAAAGAGATGGCGCGGCCGTATTTGGATGGGAGTGCGGCATGACACTCGCGGTTGACGGTGGCGCACCGGTGCGCGCGACCACGCTCGCGTACGGCAAGCAGTGGGTGGATGACGACGACAAGCGCGCGGTCATCGAAGCGCTCGACTCCGATTACCTCACCACCGGACCGCGTGTGGCGGCGTTTGAGCGCGCGTTGTGCGAGGTCGTTGGGACCAAGCACGCCGTCGCCGTTGGTAGCGGCACGGCCGCGTTGCACACGGCGTACTACGCGCTCGGCATCGGGCCTGGTGACGAGGTCATCGTGCCCGCCATGACGTTTGCTGCCACCGCCAACGCCGCTGTGTACCTGGGTGCGACGCCGGTGTTTTGCGACGTCGACCCGCGCACGCTGCTGGTGAGCCCCGACAGCGTGCGCAGCAAGATGACACCTCGCACGAAGGCAGTCGCCGCGGTGGACTACGCTGGGCAGCCGTGTGGCTACGACGCGTTGTTTGACGTCGTCGGCAACTTGCCGATCGTCTCGGACGCGTGCCACGCCCTTGGTGCAACTGACGAGCGTGGCCGTCGCGCTGGCGCCATCGCGAAGTTGTCGACGTTTTCGTTTCACCCCGTCAAGTCGATCACCACCGCTGAGGGTGGTGCCATCACCACCGATGACGACGCGTTGGCTGCGCGCATGCGGGTGTTTCGCAACCACGGCATCACCACCGACCACCGCCAACGCGAGATGGCTGCGTCGTATTTTTACGAGATGGTCGAGCTGGGTATGAACCACCGCATCAGCGACGTCATGTGCGCGCTCGGCACATCGCAACTACAAAAGTTGCCGCGCTGGAACGCGCGCCGACATGCCATCGCGCTGAAGTACGACGCGGCGTTTGGCGCGCACGCACTGCTGCAGCCCGTCGCCGTGCGCGAGGGCGTGACCAGCGCGCACCATCTGTACGTCATCCAGCTCAACCTCAGCGCGCTTTGCGTCAACCGCGACCAAGTGTTTCGGGCACTGCGCGCGGAAGGCATCGGCGTCAACGTCCACTACATCC
>JAYTVG010000366.1:0-5815 GCA_043744135.1 Deltaproteobacteria bacterium
GAGCTGGAAACGTTGCTCACAGACGCGCGCGACAAAAACGCCGAGCTGATTCGCGACGTCAAAAAGGGCGAGCTGCAACTCAGCCGCGTCAACGAGGAGCTGCAAGCCGCGCAAGAACGCGGTGCGTTGTCTGCGCGCCATGTCGCTGAGCATCGCGAGCGTTTGTCGTTGGTGGAAAGCGAGCTCAACGACGAGCGGCAAAACCGCGTGCAAGACGTGCAGACGCGCGACGCCGCGCTCGATCGCACAAACGCACAAGCCACCGAAAAACTGCTGCGTGCAAACGAGAGCTTGCAGCAGCTCAAGGGTGACCTGGCGTCGACGCAAACGGAGCTGCAAGGAACGCTGGATCGGCTCGCGCGCGTTGAGGAGCGCGCCACCAAACTCGAGCTCGCCCTCGACGCTGCCGAACAAGAAAAGGACCAACTGCTCGACCGCGCCGGTGTGCTCGACAACGCCACCGAAACCGCGCAGGCGCGCTCAGAACAACTCACAGACGAACTCGGTCGGCTCAAAGCGATGCTCAAGCGTGCGCAAGACGAAACCGCGCAAGCGAAGCGCGATCGCGTGCAGGTCGAAGAGCGGGTGCAGCTCACCGAAGCCACCATGATCAAGCGTCTCGACGAGGTTAAACTCAGCGCAGTCGAGGCCAAGCAAAGCGTGTTGAGCGACGTCGAGCGCGTCAGCAAAGAACGCGACGAGGCGCGCGCCAAAGAGCAGGAAATCCGCAGGAAAGCCGAACAGCTCATGCGCAAATACCGCGAGCTTGAGGCGCAACAGCAATCGCGCGGCGCCACTGAAAGCGAGCGCGTCGAGCGCATGACGGCTGAGCTGCACTCGCAAAAAGAAGCACGCGCGCGCGAAGGCGCTCAGTTCAAAGCAGAAGCCGAACGCCTGCAATCGCAGCTGAGCGCGGCCGCCAACACGCAAGCGGTCGCGTCAGAGGGCGAGATGACGACGCTGCGCGCGCAAGTGAAGGAAAAAGACGATCGCCTAACGCGCGCGAGCTTGCAGTACAACGAGCTCAAGGACAAAGCGCGCCAAGCGATCGAACGCGTCAAGGACCTCGATAGCCGCCTCAAAAATGCCGCCGCCGCCGGCGATGGCGACGCCAAAGCGCTCGCCGAGCAGCTGCGCGGCAAGTACAACGAAGCGGTCACCAAGCTCAAGCAACAAGCCGAGCTGAACAAGCGCATCGACGCCGCCCACCGCGAGTTGGCGGAGAAGCACCGAAAGGCGCTGCTCGCGCTCAAGGAATACCGCGAGCTTGGTGCCGGTGAGAGCACGCAAGTTCACAAAGCGCCCGTCGAGGACTAGCGCGTCGTGGCCGGCGTCAACCCCCACGCCACGCAGAGGCTTGAGCAGTTGCTGGCGCTGCTTGACGACGAAGAGCGCACCGTGCGTGCGCGCACTGATGCGCTGATGAAAGACCGCACGCCCAAAGAACTCGAGGCGAGCGGACTGTTGCTGCGCCAAGCGTGCGTCAGCGATGTCGCGCCCGCGCTGTTTGGGGGCGCACGCGTCACGCTCACCGACGCCAAAGACGGCCAGGTCGCGCGCTTTGACGTGCGCCCCGGTGCCGTCGTGTGGCTGATGGAAAAAGACGACGACGGCGCGCTCGTGCAAACCGCCACCGGCGTGGTCGTGCGTAAAAACCGCACGCAGCTGCAGGTCGTGCTCGACTCGGCGCAGCACGCCGCTGTCATCGAGGATCGCGTTTTCGTGTTACGCGTCAGTGACGAGGTCACCGTCCGCCGCATGAAAGACGGCGTGCGACAGTTGATGCGCGCCGACGGCCGCACCGCGCGCTTGTGCGAGGTGTTGCTTGGCGGTGCCCCCGCGCGCGCGACGCGTCCCGGCAACGTCACCCTCGACGCCACGCTCAACGCGGATCAACAGCAAGCGGTGCTACACGGGCTGTACGCTGACGACGTCGGGCTCATCCACGGGCCCCCCGGCACGGGCAAGACGCGCGCCGTGGTGGAGGTGGTGCTGCAGTGCGTGGCGCGCGGCGAACGTGTCCTTGCGATGGCGGCGTCAAACGCGGCGGTGGATCACCTGGCGGTGTCGTTGCTCGACGCGCAGCCGCAGCTGTCGCTTGCACGCTTGGGGCACCCCGCGCGCGCGCACCCCGCGCTTGAACTGCACACGCTGGCGGCGTTGACCGACGCGCACGATCACAAACGCATCGCGCGCGCGTTGACCGACCAAGCGTTCGAGCTGCTGCGCACGGCCAACAAGCGCTCCAGCCGCGGCAGCGACGGCCACCAGCAAAAGCGTGAGGCCCGTGCGCAAGCGGGCGCCCTGTTCGCCGACGCGCGCCGTTTGCAACGGCAAGCGGCACAAGCCGTGCTCGCGCAGTCCAAGGTGCTGTGCGGCACGCTGACCGGCAGCCTCGACGTGCTGGGTGACGCCGTTTTTGACACCCTGGTGGTCGACGAGGCCAGCCAAGTGCTGACGCCTGCGCTGCTGTTGCCGCTGCGCTTGTGCAAGCGCGTGGTGTTGGCGGGCGACCACCACCAACTGCCGCCCACCGTACTGTCCGACAGCGCCGCGAAAGCCGGCCTCAGCGACACCGTGTTTGGCGCGCTCACGAGCGCAGATCGCGCGGGCGCCATCTCGCGCATGCTCACCGTGCAGCACCGCATGCACACGGCGTTGATGGCGTTTGTCAGCGCGCGCTTTTACGACGGCGCACTGGTCGCGCACCACAGCGTCGCGCACCATACGCTCGCCGACCTCGTCGCTGCCCCAAACGACGCCACACAAGCCCTGTTGGCGTGGCAGCACCCGCTTGACGTCATCGACACCGCGGGCAGCGGCCATGAAGAACAGCGCACCCCCGGCGGCGACAGCTTCGACAACCCCGGCGAAGCGAGCGTGGTGGCCGCCTTGGTGCACGCGTTTGTGGCGGTGGGCATCGCCCCAAGCGACATCGGCGTCATCGCGCCGTACGCGGGCCAGGTGGCGGTGTTGCTCGGGCTGCTCAGCGACGTGGTCGAAGCGGGGCTCGAGGTGGACAGCGTCGACGGCTTTCAAGGCCGCGAAAAGCAGCTGGTGGTGTTCAGTGCGGTGCGCAGCAACCCCGACGGGCAGGTGGGGTTTTTGGCCGACGTGCGGCGCTTAAACGTCGCGCTGTCGCGCGCCCGGCGCAAGCTGTGCGTGGTGGCGGACTCGGCGACGCTGAGCGCCAACCCGACGTGGCGTGCGCTGTTTGACGCGGCGATGGCGACGGGGGCGTACCGGTCGGTGTTTGAGTTGGCGCTGGCGTGAGTGAACTTTCGGCGCGATCGTCCTTGACGCGCACCGGCACACCCGATACGTCTGCGCGCGTTGGAGCGGTAGTTAAGCTGGTTATAACGCCGGCCTGTCACGCCGGAGGCCGCGGGTTCGAGTCCCGTCCGCTCCGCCAGTTTGTTCTCTAAAAACCCCTGAGAAATCAGGGGTTTTTTCTTGGTCGCCGTTCGCAGCCGAAACGCCGCCGAGGCGCCGACCGCGCTGAATCTCTTGGACCGGGACTTCTCTCCTAAGCAACCCAACCAGTGCTGGGCGGGGGACGTCACGTTCCTGCGCACCCCGCAGGGTTTCGTCTACCTGGCGGTCATCGTCACCTGCTCTCCGGGTACGTGGTGGGCTTGTCCGTGAGCGCCCTCAACGGTCGCCGGGACGTCCGACGGCAGGTCGGCAGAAATTCTGGGAGTCCGTTGCTCGTGGACTGCATTCACGTTGGCAGAGGGGGCGCCCGTGGAATTCACTGCCGTAGACGTCGACCAGGTGTGGGTACTCCAGCAGCACGTCGAGGTAGAAGCTGGGATTCACGTCGCCAGACAGGCGCGTGTTGTCCCCTGTTGGCATGACCATTTCGCGTCTGGGATAAGCGTGTCTTTGTCGGTCTACGCCGCTGACCAGCGGTACGAGGTGGCGCTGGCCGCCGCGCGGGATGCCCACGCGGAGAGCTACGGCGATGTGCAAGACGACGGAGATCCTGATGACGAGCAGAGCCCGTGGTGACCGCGTTGCCCGCTACATGTTCAGCCGAGGTCGAGCGCGTACATTTTACATGTCGTAATCGACAGATTCTGACTGTAGCCGCAGGCAAAAGCTTCCCAGGGCAGGCGCGGTCGGATCGGGACCGGGTCGTCGCATCAGCGCTGTGGTGGCCACGCTCGACTTCCGCGTCCGCCAGGGAGAAGTGTCAGGTCTGGATTCCGATCTGCTGCGCAACAGCCGTCCAGAGGTCGACCTCCACATCTACCTCGTCGGTTTCGATGCTGACGATGAGTGCGTACCGGGCGCCCCGCTCGCTGCGATCGCGCTTGGGCAAGTCCTTCCACCAGCCGCTGACCGGGCAGACCGCGAGGACGCCGCGCTCGGCGAGGTCGGCGGCAGAGCCGAGCCAGAAGTCCGAGTGCAGCGAGCCGAGGTTGCGGATGTTGCCGATCCGCCATTCGCTGATGTCGCCGGAGGTGTCGGGCTTTTCTTCCTCCTCGCCGAGGTCTTTGCCGTTGATGCGCTTGCGGAACTCGGCCGTCGTCTCCGTGGCCTTTTTCAAGTCGAACCGCAGGCCGTGGCTTGCGTAGCGATATCTCGACGTGTGCCCACGTCGGCTCGGATTCGGCTCAATGAAGTACGAGAGCGTCACCCTCAGGATCACGTTGGTTGCGCCGAGCGCCGCGAGCGCGTCTCGGGGCCACGGCAGTTCGTGGACGTGCATCTCACGCAGCTTGCCGTCGGCGAACGGATGGATCGTGCTCTCATGCACGAGCGTGAGAGCGTCACGGGCGCTGCTGACGGCGCGCTCCTCGCTGGGGACGCCGAAGCCGTAGCGCCGGACGAGGCGGCCAACATCGCGACGGTCGAGGGGCGGCACCGACTGGAGCATCCTCGGCGTCCACCGCGCCGAGTGGACGATGAGAGCGCGGATCGTCTCGGGGGAGAGGGCTGGGTACGCCGCCGAGACGCGAGCACCGATGCGCGCGACTTGCGCCGTTGCTGCGCTCGTGCCCGACGAGAGATCGAACACTTTCTCTTGCGGCTTGAAGTACGTCGTCACCACGTTTAGTGAAGCAGCGGGCGACGTGTCGACCTGACCGGCGCTGTTGAGCACGAGGTTCGATCCCTCGAAGACGACGTCGGGCTTCAACGGCCACTTCTTCTCGAAGGTCAGGGACGTCCGGCTCCAAGGCGAAAGCTCGCCGGGAGGTGCGAGCGCGCGACCTCCTGGCCAGTGAGTCTCAATGAGCCGCCCGAAGTTGGTGTGTGCGCCGACGGTGAGGGCGTTCCATGCCTGCGCTGGGTCCTCCACCGTCGCGGTGTCGCTCACGTCGAGATGGTTCGCGAGGTGGTTCTCCCTGACGTTGCCCGCACTGACGACGAGCAGCCGGGGAGACGGCTGGTCGTCGAGGTAGACGAGGCCACCGCGCACCGGATCGAAGCTGCGCCCTGCGGCGAGCGCATCCACGGCAGCCGACCACGATGTTGGTCGGCCGCTGGCCGTCGTTCCCGGCGACGTGATCGCCATGGAGAAGACACGCTTCCGGGTCGGTGCTTGCACCTCCGGTCTGCTGACGGCCTCGGCCGTGAGCGCGCCGTAGAGGTCAGGCGGGTTTGGTTGGGCCGGCTCCGGGGGCAGTAGCTTCACGGACTCCAGGCAGTGAAGCACGTCAACGACGGCGGTCCCAAGGAGCAGCGACGAGAAATCTCCCAGGAGCGCTAGGCCCGCCATCTCGGTGCCGTGGCTGTGGTGGTCGTGCGTCCCCCAGTGAGGATCGACGGCGTGCATGTCTGCGGGATCAAGGTCACCGGCCAGGAGCGG
>JAYTVG010000367.1:0-5815 GCA_043744135.1 Deltaproteobacteria bacterium
GCCCATGCGCTGCACGATGTCTTTGCAGATCGCCAACCCTAAGCCGACGCCCGGCTTGTGTTGTGCGTCGGCGAGGCGTGCGTACGGTTGAAAAATCGCTTCTCGCTGGTCGGCGGGAATACCCGGGCCGGTGTCTTGCACCTCAAACAACAGCTGTTCGCTGCTGATGGCCCGGACCCGCAAGATGACCTCGCCACTGTCGGTGTATTTGACGGCGTTTGAGGTGAGATTCAGCAACACTTGCCAAATACGGCCGCTATCGGCGAACGCTGTCAGCGGGGCGCCATCTTCCACCACGGCGGCTACCGCGAGCCCCTTGGCCTGGGCGTGCACAGCCACGAGCTCAGCGACGCGCTGTAGTAAGTCGCGTGGCGAGAAGTCTTCACGACGCAGATCGCTTTCGCGCTTAAACACGTCGAGGAGATCGTCGATCAGCCGAATCAAGTCCGCTGACGCAGCGTCGATGGTTTGCACGTAGCGTTGTTGGCCATCATCGAGGTTGGTCCTTTGCAGCAAGCGCGCCATGCCCATGATGGTGTGCAGCGGTGCGCGGATGTCGTGGATGGCGCGTGCCACCGTGGCGCGACTCTGCTGCGGCGGGGGCGGTTGCGAAGGGGTCGGTTGCGAAGGGGTCGGCGTCGACGGCTTGCTCACGCGCGCTCCGGGGTGTCGGTGACGAGCAGGCCCCGGCGGGCCGCGCGCATCACTTTTTTCGCGAGGTCTGAAGGGGTGGCGCTGGTCGACACGACATCGGTGACGCCGGCGCGCAACAGCTCCGTCACTAGCGCCAAGTTGAGCGGATCGACGCGCGCCACGACGCGATGCTGCTGTGCCACCCAGCGCTTGACCACCTCTGCGGTTGGATAGCGCGGTATCACGACGTTGGCGCCGGCGTGACCGCTCACGCACACCAAACCGACGGAGCTCAGCGCGGTGATCTCGTCTTGCGATAGATCGGTTTCAGAAAACACCGTGAACGTCTGCGCTGTCGCAGGCGCGAGCGAGCCCATTGGTGCGGTGTGTCGCGGTGGCAAACCTAAAGCGCGCACCTCGCGTGACGCGGGCTCGCGGGCGCCGTCGTCGCGAACGATCGCTTCCAACATGGCGTGTGCTTCTTGTGCGCTGGGGCGGGCATCAGGAAATTTCTTCAGCAACAGCGCCACCAAATCTTGGTAGCCCTGGTCGACGGGCGCGCCGAGGATCGACGACAACGTGGGCGGCGGCGTGTAGATGTGCTTCGCCAACACCTCGCCTGCGGAACCGGAAAACGGCGTGGTCCCGGTGACGAACTCGAACAACATCACACCCAGCGCGTACATGTCGACGGGTGGCCCGAGCGCACGCCCCGCCGCTTGCTCAGGCGCCATGTGCGTGGGAGTGCCAGTGACGGTGTTGGCTTTGGTCATGCGACCGAGGTCGCCCGCCTCGTCAATAAATGCCAAGCCGAAGTCCACGACTTTGATGGTGCCGTCATCTAACACGAACAAGTTTTCCGGTTTGAGGTCGCGGTGCACCAAGCGCATCGCGTGTGCGGCGCGCAACACGTCCGTCACCACCAATCCGATGCGGACAGCATCAGGCACCGTCAATGGTCCAGCGTCATTGAGCTGGCGCGACAACGAGCGGCCTAGCAACAGCTCCATCACCAAAAACAGCGTGCCGTTGTCGACACCGAAGTCGTACACCGCAGCGACGTTTTGGTGATCCAAGCTCGCCATCACGCGCGCTTCCCGCTCAAAACGTGCACGGTAGCGCTCGGACGCAGCAAATTCTGGATGCACGACCTTCAACGCGACGGCCCGAAACAAACCGAGCTGCGTGGCGCGGTACACCGAGCCCATGCCGCCGCGCCCAATCATCTCGTCGATGCGGTAGCGTCCGGCGACTAGATCGCCGGGCTGCAGTGCCGCGACCTGAGGAGGTTGATCGTGCGGACCGTTTTCGTTGCTCACGTCAGGAAGCTCCAGCGACGCGTCACGTCGTGCTCGGTTGTACCATGACCGTGCGAGGAATTCCGTTTCAACTCAAGCTCGCGCTCGCCATCGCCGTGGCTGCAGCGCTGCCTTTGGGGTTGTTGAGCTGGCGCGTATTGAACCTCAACCACAACACCATCACTGAGCTGGCGCGTGCGCACCAAGGCGCTGTCGGCGTCGCCGTGCGCAGCGAGATCGACGCGACGCTTGACGGTGCTGCATCCGAGTTGTTGGCGCTGCGCCAAGCGCTGACAACGCCCGGTCGTGCCAATGAGCAACGCCTCGCGACGACGGTCGCGCTGCTCGAATCGTCGCGGCGGCTGGACCACCTGACGGTCTTTGACGCGCAAGGAAAAGTGATCGACGCGTTTAAAAAGGCCAGCTTCGCGTCGGCACAGATCGATCACGTCGATCCGCAAGACACCTCAACGGGGCTGCGCATCGGCGACACCACGGCAGACGGCGACGGGGACAACCGCGTCGTGCGCCTCGACTTGGTGTTGCCGATTGACATCGAGCAGCCGCAGCACGCGCGCACCGGCTATGTCGGCACGCGGCTTTCTTTGGCGCCGCTGCAGCGCACCGTCAGCCGCATCTACACCGACGCGCTGGCGGGCACGCGCGACAGCATCACCGTGGTTGATCGCATGCGAAGAGTCGTCGCAACCGCGCCGCTCACGCTCGATGCCCAAGGCAAGTCGCCGCTCGTCAGCGAAGCGAAGGACAGTGCGATCTTGGCGGACCTCGGCGACGAGCTGTCTAGGTTGGATACGTTCTTTTTGAAATTTGGCGAAGTGAAACAGCACGGTGAGACCTTGGTGGCGACGGCTGCGTCGGTGCCGCGTTTCGGCTTAGCGTTTTGGGTCGAGCAACCTGCGCAGCGCGTGTACCAATCGATGACCGAGGTGCGCCGCTTGGTCGCAATCGCCATCGCGCTGTCGCTGGTGGTGGCTGCGCTGGTGGCGTTTTTCGTGTCGCGGCGCATGGCGGCCCCGGTGAAGGCGCTGGCGGCGTACGCAGGTGAGCTCGGCCGTCGACACTGGCAAGCACGCGTCGCTGTCGATACCGGCGACGAGTTGCAGCTGCTCGCCGACGCCATGAACAACGCGGCGCAGGACCTCGAGCGCACCGAAGCGCTGGCCGCGCGCGAACGCGCCATCCGCACCGACCTCGGCAGGTTTTTGCCAGCACAGTTGGTGGAGCGCGTCATCAAAGACGATCAGCAAGTGGCACTCGGCGGCAAGCGCTACGAGATTTCGGTGCTGTTCGCGGACGTCGTCGGTTTCACGCGGCATATGAACCAGCGCGAGCCGGAGGTGGCGGTGGCCTTGCTCAACGAGCTGTTTTCCATCTTGACGGAAATCGTCTTTCGAAACGGCGGAACCGTCGACAAATTTATCGGCGACTGCGTGATGGCGTTTTGGGGTGCGCCCGATGTTGTTGCGGACCACAACGTGCGCGCCGTGCAATGTGCGCAGGAGATGATGCGATTTTTGGAGGCGGGCAACGCGCGCTGGCAACAAACCTTTGGACTGCAGTTGGAGCTCGCGATCGGCGTCGCGAGTGGGCCCGCCGTCGTCGGTAACATTGGCTCGACGACGCGCCTGGAGTACACCGCCATTGGCGAGACCGTCAATTTGGCTGCGCGCTTAGAAAGTGTCGCGCGGCCGATGCAGGTGTTGGTGAGTGCGGCGACGCGCGCGAATATGGACCACGCGATGTTTCATGCGATGGGCGCGCGCGACCTGCCGGGGTACAACACGCCCGTGGAAGTGTTTGCGATCGCTGAAATATAAGGAGCGCAGCTATGGCAAAACTCAACGCTACCGCCGCGAGCGTCGGCTCGACATCTGTCGAGCGATGCGCCGTGACGTCAACCTCCAGCGCCGGTCTGGTGGCAAGCGTAACTGCAGTTGTGCTGGTCGCACTGATCGGCGCCGACGCGCGCGCGGGCACCGAGAAACTGGCGGCCGCGGAGGGCTTGCGCTTTGAATCAGGCTCCGCGGCGCTCGCGGCGTCGAGCCAAGCGGTCGTGATCAGCCTGGCTGACGTCGTTAAAAGTCGCGTCGCGACGGGTGGTGTCAAACGCGTGCGTATTGAAGGACACACCGATGCGACGGGCGAACCACAAACGAACCTCGCGCTCTCTGAGCAACGCGCGCGGGCAATCGCCAAGGTGCTGGAGTCAAACGGCGTCGCCAGCGAGCTCATTGAAGCGATCGGCTACGGCGAGCTGCGTCCGATCGCGGACAACGCCACTGCACGCGGACGTGAGCAAAACCGACGCGTGGAAATTTCGCTGTTTTCTGGCGACGCTGCCAAAGGTGTCAGTGTGGCGCACGTCAGCTACACGCTCAATGACGTCGGCACGCGTGAGCCGCGCAACGATGATTGGAAGACGGCCTTTATCGACCAGCAGCTGTTTGAAGCGTGGCGCGTCGCGGCGCGCGAACGCTCGGCTGCCGACGTTTCATTTAACCCCAGCGCATCGAAGATCCACGTGCGTGAAAACACCGTCATCGTTGTGTTTGGGCGCGACGCCGCTGTCGATGCTGGCACCGATCGCGTCAGCTTGGAGCACGGCGGTTTGAGCGCGCACTTGGCGGGCTTGGCCGGCGACCCGATCGAGGTGCGCAGCGACGCGTCCATCGCACAGGTGCAGTCGGCCGACGTGCTCGTGACGGTCGATAGCCTTGGCACCAGCAGAGTCGCCAACCACAAAGGCAAAGGCACGCGTGTGCGTGGCGCGCGGTCGGTGGCTCCGCCGCTTGAACTTGCGGAGGGATTTGGTTCTGCGGTCGAGGTCGGCAAGGAGCCATCGCCCCCCCACGCACTGCCAAAGCCGCCTGAAACGATCGCGGCGTCGCAACCGCAGGTGCACGTGGGAGACGACGGCACCGCGACGCTCGTCGCCACCTGGTCGCCGGTGGCCGACGCGACCGCGTACCACCTCGACTGGTTGAAAGCGGACGGCACGCTGCTCGACGCGCGCACCGTCACCGCGGACGTCACAAGTTACACGGCGCAGCAGCTCGTGGTTGGAGACTACCAACTGCGCGTTTCTGTCATCGACACCGCGCAGTTTGAAGGCGCACCGTCACCACCCCTGTCGCTGGCGGTCTTGCCGAAGCTGGCGGCGGTAGCGCCACAACCCCCGCCACCACGGCAGCCCGTCGCGGTGCCAGCCAAAACCGGAGTGCCGTTGTGGTGGGCGATCCCGCCGGCCGCGGTGGCTGTTGGCAGCGCGGCTGGCGCTGGCGTGTTGTTGTTGGCGCCGGGCATCACGGGCGCCAACCGAAACGACGAGGTGGGCGTGGCCGCAGCGCTCGTCGGTGTGGTCGGCCTTGGCGCGCTCGCGGCGCTCGTGGTGTTGACGGCGCCCGCGCAGTAGGCACGGGCGCATGCGCTTTAGGTCGGCTACTTGACGACGATGTACTCGGTTTTCAGGTCGCGCCGATCGGCGTGGCGCGCGATGTAGTGCGCCACGCGCTCGGATCGTTTCAACCACCACTGCAGACACTGAGACAGTGTTGCGCGCGTCGTGTCGACGAACTGCATGCGTGCCCGCAGCGTATCGAGCGTGCTGGTGTCGAAATGCCACGTGTGCGTGGCGATCTCAGTATTGACCGCGGAAAACTCAGCCCACATGCGCAAGCGCCGGCTCAGCGCCGCCATCGGCACGAGCGCGACGTCTTCGTACACGAAGACTTTTTCAAACGGCACAGTGTGCTCGACCCACAGATCCAACACGTCGCGCATGGTGGGCAACGCGCCACGGGCCGACGCGACGTTGACGATGCTGTCGTCTTTGACCCACGCCAACGCGGCAAAGAACGCTTCTT
>JAYTVG010000368.1:0-1817 GCA_043744135.1 Deltaproteobacteria bacterium
CTTTGACGACGACCTCCGGACGCGACACGCACATCTCGTGGCCTTCGCGGCGCATGGCCTCGATGAGCACGGCAAGCTGCAGCTCACCGCGGCCGAGCACCTTAAACTTGTCGGGGGTCTCGGTTTCAAGCACGCGGATGGAGACGTTGCCGCGGATCTCGCGCATCAAGCGATCGCGAATGTGCCGCGAGGTGACGTACTTGCCCGATTGGCCAGCGAACGGTCCGTCGTTGACGCTGAAGATGATCGCAAGCGTGGGCTCACCCACCGAGATGCGCTCAAGCGCCAGCGCCTGTTTGGTGTCGGGCCCCTCCGGCGTGACGATGGTGTCGCCGGGCACGACGTTTTCCATGCCCGCGAGACAGATGAGGTCGCCGCTTTTGGCGGATTCGACCTCGGTGCGCTTCATGCCATCAAACACATACAGCGCGGTAACGCGACCTTTGTCGTTTTTGTTGTTGTCGCCCAAGCGCAACACGTCGAGCTTCTTTGTGATCTTGCCCGCGTGCACGCGACCCACCGCGAGGCGGCCGACGTACTCGTCGTAGTCGATGGCGTTGACCACCACCTGCAACGGTTCGGCGCTGTGGTCCACGGGGGGCGGAATGTGCTGCAACACGGCGTCAAACAACGGGCGCAAGTTGAGCTTGCCCTTTTGCTGGGTGGCGTCGGGCAGCAGCGCGATGGGCGGGACGCCGCCCATGCTCTCGCCGCGCACAGCCCAGCCGTCGCGTGCGACCGCGTAGATGACGGGAAATTCGAGCTGGCGCTCGTCGGCGCCGAGGTCGATGAACAGCTCGTAGACCTTTTGCAGCACTTCAGCGGGGCGCGCGTCGTGACGGTCGACCTTGTTGATGACGACGATGGGGAACAGTCCCAAGTCGAGCGCCTTTTTGAGCACGAAACGCGTCTGCGGCAGCGGGCCCTCGGCCGCGTCCACCAGCAACAGCACGCCATCCACCATATGCAAGGTGCGCTCGACTTCGCCGCCGAAGTCCGCGTGTCCTGGCGTGTCGACGATGTTGATGCGCACGTCGTCAATGATGACGCCGGTGTTTTTGGCCATGATGGTGATGCCGCGCTCGCGCTCTTGGTCCATCTTGTCCATGGCGCGGTCGGTGTGCGCCTCGTGGGCTTTGAAGGCACCCGCTTGCTGCAACAGGGCATCCACGAGCGTGGTTTTGCCATGGTCAACGTGCGCGATGATCGCGATGTTTCTCAAGTCGGTGCGGCGAGGAGCGGACGGGGAGGCAGGCGAATGCATGTGTGCCACGCGCATGCCTGTCAAACACGCATCACGCAACAACCTTGCGCGTCGCGATGACGCGCGATCGACCCGGCGCTACAGGTCGAAGGTGTTTTCGGGTGCTGGCGAGATTTCGAGGATCTCGACGCGGCGTGGCGGCGTGGCGCCTGCGCTGGACCCTTCGGACACATCGTCGTCGAGGTCCGCCTCGATTGGCGCGTCGCCCATCGGACGGGTCTGGGGCAGCTCGATGCGCGAACGCCGCGCCTCGTCGCGTTCGCGGCGCTCGCGTTGTTGCTCTTGCAGGCGCTCGATGATCCAGGGGTCCAGGCTCATAGTGTCTTTAGTGTGCCGTTAGACAGGCACCACAGCAACATTCAAGGATCACACCGTGCCAGATCCTCGCGTCTCACTGTGGGTTTGGCAGGCGTTTAGTAGTTGGGCTTGCGGTCAAAGTGGTGTTCCGCCTCAACAAATCGCTGCGTCCCCGATTTGGAGCGCATCACGATGGAGTGTGTGTGTGCGCCCCCTTTGAAGAAGCGCACGCCCTTAAGCATGTCGCCTGATGTGA
>JAYTVG010000369.1:0-1817 GCA_043744135.1 Deltaproteobacteria bacterium
CTGTGCACTGCGGGCTTTTGCGACTTCGGTAAGACGTGCCCGAGCACGCCCGATCCCGCGGCGTGCAACTAAGCGGTGCGCACGGTCTACAGCGGCGCGTAGGTCTCGGGCGGTCGTTCGACCTGAAGCCCTGACAACACCTTCACGAACGTCGACAGCAAATGCGGGTCAAACTCGTGCTTCATCTGCGTGCACATCATCGACAGCGCGATGTCGGGCGAAAACGCTTCGCGGTAGGGGCGCGCTGAGGTCAGCGCATCGTAGCTCGACGCCACGCGGATGATGCGGCCGTACAAGCCCAACTGCTGCACGCTGTAGCGGGTCTCGCCGGCCGCGTCGCGATCGACACGGAAATACGTCAGCTTCGCTTCGTAGGCGGCGACGATGCAGCGCAGCGCGCCCAAGTCGATAGGCCGCGCGCGCAACATCAGCTTGGCGGCAATGAGCGGATTTTGCGCCACCACGGTGCGCTCTTCACGGGTGAGCGCGCCCGCCTTGTTTAAGATCCCTTGATCGCCGCCCGCGGCGCCGGCGTCATGAAACAGCGCGGCCCGACCGAGGTCAAACAACTGCTCGCGCCCCAAGCCAAGCTCAGCACCGAGTGCGACCGCCGTCAGACACGTGTTGACCGAGTGAAACGCCAGATAGTCCGACGACTGCCGCGTCGTCGACATGCCCAAAAACAGGTTGCGCTCCACCGAGGCGTGGGCGGCCTTTTGCTCGGTGCAGATGTCCACGAAGTCGCGCACCAGCCGCACCGCGGGTGCCATATCGGGTAGGTCCACGCCGCGTTGCGCGCATTCGCCGAAGCGCTTCATGAAAGCGACGGCGCGCGCGTAGACAGCGAGCGCATATTTTTTGCGGTCGATCTTGCGATGCGACTGGATCTCGTTGTCGGTGCGCGCTTGCAGTTGCTCGACGATGGCGCGATACTTCGACACTTTCACATTCACCAAACCGTCGACAGCTTCGACCGCTTGATCGGTCGACACGAACGCGCGCAAAAAGGCCTTGAGCTCCGCGACGTGCACAGGGCGCGTCGCTTGCAGGCCACCCATATCGCGCGACTTCAGCTCGTTGGTCAGCGAGCGGACGTTTTCTAACGACGAAAAATCCACCGACACCATCGTGCCGTTGAGCGACAGCACGGTGCCGGCGGCGGCGAGGTCAAACCTGCCATCGACCGCGATGACGATGTTGATGACCTCGCGCAACTGTTCGAGGGGTTGGGCAAAGATCGCGTTGTCGGCGTCGTACATGCGCACGTTGCGAATCAACATATACAAGGTCGAGATCGCCTGGCGCCCAAATTCCTGCAGCTTGCCTTTGCGTCCCTTGGCGGCGACGGATCCTTCAGAAAACGCAACCGCTCCTTGTGGACCAGCGCTTGCCGTCGCTGCTGGAGCCGCTGGCGGGTGCCACGCTGCAGTTTGGTCAGGCTCAACTTTGACATCGTCAGTGCTCATGGCGCCTTCACCCCAAGCACGCGACGTTTGACTTCCAACGCTGCGGCGCGCGCGGCCTCTTGGATTTCCTTGCTTTGTTGCTGGCTGTCTTTTGCGACCTCCGCGAGCAATTGCAGCGACGGCATGCCTGGGGCCGCGAGCAATGCTGAGATCACCATGAGCTTTCTGTCGTCGACCTTTCGCGAAAACAGGCTCGCCTTTTCTTGCAGCAGGCCGCGCACATGACGCAACGCCGCGTCGCTTTCTAGCTTCACGAGCGCGCCGAGCACCGCGCGCTGTTCGGGCTCGACACGCTCGGCAAACTTTGCATCCTGAGCGACCGCTAACAACACGCCCTCCGCCATCTGCGGT
>JAYTVG010000370.1:0-5814 GCA_043744135.1 Deltaproteobacteria bacterium
GCTCGATGCTTCGTGTCCGTCGGTGAGCACGAGCAGCAAAAAAGATACGTGCGCATCTTTTGACCCGCGCGTTTTGCCGAGGTCCGTCATCGCAGTACCTACGGCGTCCAGCAGCGCCGTGCCGCCTTGTGTCTTGAGCGACGACATCGGCCGCACCGCCTGCGCTTGGCGCTGGAAGTACACAGGTTTGTCGACCTGCGAGTTAAACGTGTACAGCGACACAAACGTCTCCTGATCACCCCTTTTGGCGTTGTCCTTCACGGCTTTGAGCTGCGCGTTATAGACCTTGACGACGTCCTTTTTGATGCCGCCCATCGAGCCCGATCGATCGATGACAAACGCGATGTTGTTGATGGGCACCGTCGCTGTCTTCGCTGTCTTCGCTGTCTTCGCTGGCGCACGCTTCGTGGCTGTGGCCTTTTTCTTCTTAGTCGCCATCGGTCATCTCCAAGTTGTGAGGTTGCCGCAGCCTGCCGCGATGCAGGGGGCGGTCGTCAACCGCAGCCGCGTGCAGACCTCACGCGCGTGGTGCCCGCCTGCCGCTCGCGCCAATGCGGTCCGCCTATCGAAACAGCGCAGTGAGTCCGGCCGGCCCCGACGATGTGTGGGCCACGAGAAACGTCGCGGCGATCGCTAAGGCCTTGAGGGTGTCGCTGACGTCGCGCACAAAGCTTAGCTCGAAGTCGTCGCGCCGCACCGAGCGTTGCAGACCACCACCGATGAAGCCGACGTCAAATTCGACGTTGCCAAAACCGCGCGTCACATCGCCGAGCTTGCGGCCGCTTGGATCGACCACAGTAAAGCCCCACAGGTCACCGAGGTGTTTTTCAAAACCGACAACCGCATTGTCGTCGGCGTCGGTGACGTCGAGCGAGATACCGGCGATGCCTTTGGTGATGTGGCCGATCGCAGCGTCGTTGTCAGTGTAGTGCACCGCGATGCGCGCGCTCAGCAATGCATTGGTACGACGCACAAATGCCAGCATCGGGTTGTCTCTTGCGTCTTTGAGGACAAACCGCGAGCTCACGAGGTTACCCGTCACCATCGCGAGCAACTGGCGCGCGGTGGAATTGTCGTCGGGACCGATGCTTCCCGTCAGCATGCCGTTGTTCACCGTCCACTGAAACGGTTGGTTGACCGCGAGCAGGCCGGCGACCTCACCTTTCGCCTGCAAGAGATGAAACGCGAGTGCGCTGCCAACAAACGCGTTGAGTGCCTGGCGCGGCGGCACGAACATGCCGATGTTGTCGCGCGCGGGCATCGCGTCAACGGCAGACGCAACCGCGGGCGGCTTGCGCTCGGTGAGGCCGCTGAGCGCGCGCAGCTCGCCGGGATCGAGCAGCAAGCCGCCGCATTTATCGCAGCCGTCGACGGTGACACCTTTGAGCGTAGCGGTCAGCATGACGGCGCCGCATGTGCAGTTGGGACCGCGCTTGCCCTGCTGCAGCACCTGCAGCCACACGTCGGGCGAGACACGCAAAAACGCCAGCAGACGCAGCCGTGCGTCGTGCGTGACGAAGTACGCTCCGCAGCCGCAGGCGAACACACCCGCACCGATGTCGTCAGCAGCTTCAAGCGTCGCCGCACAGCGTGGGCAGGCGTTTTTCATAGGCCGAGCGTAGCAAGCGCGCGCCGGGCGCCAAAGTGCGCAACTGTGTTAGCAACGCACCATGAGCGCGGTGTTGGATGATTTGGTGGCGTTGTTGAAACTCGAGCCCATCGAGGTCAATCTATTTCGCGGCCAGAGCCAAGAGCTCGGATGGGGTCAAGTGTTTGGCGGGCAGGTGCTGGGGCAAGCGTTGTCCGCCGCGCAGCAAACGGTGCCCGCCGAGCGTCACGTTCACTCGCTGCACGCTTATTTTTTGCGGTTGGGGGACTCAAGCAAACCCATCGTGTACGACGTCGATCGCATTCGCGACGGCGCCAGTTTCACCACCCGTCGCGTGGTCGCCATTCAAAATGGCCAACCGATCTTCAACATGTCCGCGAGCTTTCAAGCCGATGAGGCGAGCTTTGAGCACGCCGACGTGATGCCCGACGTGCCCGCGCCCGAGACGCTCAAAAACGATCGCGCGCTGTGGGAGGACTACGCGGCTCAACTGCCGGAACCGTTTCGAACGCGCGCGCTCGCGGAGCGCCCGATTGAGTTGCGCCCGGTCGATCCCGTCAACCCGCTGACGCCACAGGTGAAAGGCCCGAGTCACGCCGTGTGGATGAAGGCCGTCGGCACGCTGCCCGACGATCAAGCGCTGCACCGGTATCTGCTCGCGTATTGCTCTGATTTTTCGTTCGTGACCACGGCGCTGCGCCCTCACAAAGCGAACTGGGCGGATCCCGCGCTGCAGGTCGCCAGCCTCGATCATGTGATGTGGTTTCATCGTCCTTTTCGCATCGATGATTGGGTGCTGCACGTGATGCACAGCCCCAGCATGTCAGGCGCGCGCGGCTTGGTGCGTGGTTCGGTGTTTGCGCGTGACGGCCGTCTGGTCGCGTCGACGGCGCAAGAGGGCCTGATGCGGCGCCGGCGCGCCCCCGCAACACAGCGCTGAGCCTTGTGTTGAGCGCGGCTGCCCAATGTGACGTTGTTGCGTCAGCCCACAGCGCGCATACGGCGAGCAATGCACCCTTGCGATGCCGCGCTCACGATCGGGTGTGTCGCGCGATGAGCGCGTTTGCTGCCGCAGGATCGTGTTTGCACTCCAACAGCGCGCGCAACAACAACGGGGCCACAATCGTCGCGTCAGACTCAACCACAAACATTGGCGTGGTCTCGGTCAACTTGTCCCACGTGATCTTTTCGTTAGGCGTCGCACCCGAGTACGAGCCGTACGACGTCGTGGAATCGCTGATCTGGCAAAAGTATGACCACGGCTTCACAGGCTCGGATAGGTCGTATTTTATCGAAGGCACGACGCAGATCGGAAAGTCGCCCGCGATGCCTCCACCGATTTGAAAGAAGCCCACACCGGCAGCTGATGACGATAACTCGCGGTAGCGATCGTAAAAATCGGCCATGTACTCGATGCCGGACTTCGCGATGCTCGCACTGCACTCGCCGGTCTTGACGTACGACGCGAAGATGTTGCCGAACGTGGAGTCCTCGTAGCCTGGCACCACGATGGGAAGTTTTGCGCGCGCGGCCGCCAACAACCAACACGCCTCCGGGTCGCCTTCATACGTTTTGGCATCGATCGCCTGGATGACGTCGTAAAAATACTCGTGCCAAAAGCGCCGCGTGTTCTTGGCGGTCGCGGTCTTCCACATCGGCACGGCGATCTTTTCCACCGCGCGAAACGCCTCGTCTTCGGGGATGCTCGTGTCGGTGACGCGGCGCATGCGGTTTTCCAAGATCACGGTGTCGTCGTGCTTGGTGAGGTAGCGGTAGTCGGGGAAGTCTTTGTACGCGTGGTGCGCGACCAAGCGAAACAGTGACTCCTCCAAGTTGGCACCGGTGACTGACAAGCCGTGGATCAACCCTGCGCGGATGGCGGGCGCCATAGTGATGCCGAGCTGCGCGGACGACATGGCACCCGCCACCGCCCAAAACATGCGACCGCCACCCTCGACGTGGCGCCAGTACGCGATGAGGGCATCCTTCGTCGCGCGCGCGTTGAAGTTTTGATAGTTCGTGAGCACGAACTCGAGCATCGGTAGTTGGGCGCTGGACATCTGCGACTCCTCGTCAGGCGGTCTAAGACCGCGGGCGCCGTCGCTATGGCGTCTGCGAAACGCACCGTCAACAACACGCGAGCGACGCATCGGGGCAGCCACGCGCGAACTGCGCAACGCGCCCACCTTCCTGGCATACTGGCGGCCGTGGATTCGTCTTTTGAGGGAACGCTCGATCTGCCGCGTGCGGTCGGGCGCTACGTGCTGGTGCAACAGCTAGCGTCGGGCGGCATGGGGGCGGTGTATCACGCGCTGCAGGGCACACGCCTGTCGGGCGTCGAGCGACTCGTCGTCGTCAAGCTCGCGCTGCCGCGGTTGGCGACTCACCCCAAAGCGGTCAAACGTTTCTTGCACGAAGCCCACGCCAGCATGCTGCTGCACCACCGCAACATCTGCACCACCTACGACGTCGACACCAGCGCGGACGGCGTCATCGTGTTGGCGATGGAGAGCATTCACGGCAAAGACGTGCGGCAGCTGCTGCGCGGTGGGTCGAAGGATTCGATGGCTGGTGAGCCGACGCTTAGCGTGCAAGAGGCGGTGGCGCTCGCGGGTGAAGCGCTTGATGGTTTGGACTACGCACACGCGCTCAAAGACCCGCGCAACGGTGAGCCGCTTCACCTCGTGCACCGCGATATTTCGCCGCACAACTTGATGGTGTCGTACAGCGGCGAGGTTAAAATTATCGATTTCGGCATCGCGCGCTCCGAGCTGCGCGTCGAGGAGACCGCGGCGGGCACCGTCGTCGGCAAGCTGCGCTATATGGCGCCTGAACAGCTCACGGGTGCGGGCCTCGACCGGCGCGCGGACCTGTATTGCGTCGGCATCATTGTCGCCGAGTTGCTCAGCGGCGTGCGTTACTACGGTGACGTTAACAACGAGGCGATAGCGACGGTGTTGTCCGATCCGTCACCGTTTGAATCGCCGGCGTTGCGGGCGCTGACGGCGCCGATGCGGGCGGTGTTGGAGCGCGCATTGAGCTACGAGCCGCGCGATCGCTTCGGCACTGCGGCTGCGTTTAAAGACGCGCTGTTTTCCGTCGCTGGCGGTGCGCCGCCCGCTGGCACGCTGCGGCGCGCAATGTCGCGCTTGTTTGCGGGTGAGGAGGAGCGCGAACAGCGCAAAGTGCAAGAACTCTATAAGCGTGCGCTTGACCCATTGCGCGGCGGCGCTGGCGTTGAGTTGCCGCAGCGGTTTGACGACGACGCGCCGACGACGCGCAAGTCAGCGAGCGCAGTGACGCCCTTTGAGCCGACGGTGCGCTTCGTGCGGCCATCGTTGCCGTCGACCGAAGTGCACGACGACAACGCTTACACGGCCGTGTCGCCGACGCCGGTGCTGAACTCCTCCGAGCCCGACGCGCACGACTCGCGCACGGCGGTGCGAAACATCGACGAACTTCACTCCTTGTACAGCCCTGCGAGCGCGGACCGAGCTGCAGTGGCGTCGCAAGGGAGCGACGGTGCTTCGAGCGAGGCGCTGGCCGATGGGCATGCGCGCGTCGTGGAGGATCGCGACACCGTGCGCGCGTTGCGTGACATCAGCACCGCTGTCTACCCAGCGCCGGCGATCTTTCAAAACGGCCGCGGCATCGTCATCGACAATTCACCAACGTTAGCCCCGGCGCAGGAGCCCGCGCGCCGCGGCTGGCTGGTCGCTTTGGGGGTTGCGGCAGCGCTGTTGTTCGTGGGCCTCGCGGTGACGGCCACGTTTCATGGTGTCAACGTCGACGGCGGGCAGCAGCGCTCGAGCGACGCTGGCGCGGCTGTGTGGACAGACGCCGGTGCGCGCGTCGCAACCCTTGCGGCTGCGGCCGGCACCAACGACGCTGGCGCCAGGGATGTTGATGCGGGCGTCGACGCGCCGGCCGACGCTGGCGTCGATGTCGTGATGCCCCCGCGTCGCAACGAGCAAGGACGACGCCGCACGACGCGACCGCCCGAAGCGCCACCGCCGCTGCCACCTAAACCACAACGCCTTGGTGATCGGGTGCGCTACCTCAGTGAGCATTGCCGCGCGCTGCCGTGCGCCAACTCCGCGGCGGCAAAGGCAAGCGAGCTGTTTGAGATGCAACCTGAACAGATTCGGAGTTTCACTGCGGACGTGAATTTCTGTCTTGATCGCTGCGCGGGGCCGTAGAGTACC
>JAYTVG010000371.1:0-5813 GCA_043744135.1 Deltaproteobacteria bacterium
CGCGGAGACCGCCGGGCGCGATCGCGCGACAGCTCATGAGGCCCTGCGCGCACTCAACGGGCAGCTGCAACTCCAGTTGCGTGCCGCGGTAAAAGACACTGCCGCGCGGGGCCGTTGGCACGCGTCCGCCGATGCGCTCGACGCCGTTGTCGAGGCCCAAGGTGCGCTCAAGCACAACGCCAACACACAGCTGACGTTGGAACAACTGATGTTGCGTTTGCGGGGGGTGTTGCATGCATGAGCAGCCTGCCCTTTGGAAGCGCTGGGCGGTGATGGCTGTGGTGCCGACGTTGGCGTTGGTGGTGGGGGTGGTGTTCCTGCCGCGCCCGCTGCCGCTGAGCGATGAAAAGGCCAGCGTCGATCGCGAAGCCTTGCGCGCGGCCGTCAAAACAACGGCGCCCAAACCGACATCGCCGACCGACGTGCTCCTCGGTGATGCTGTGCGCGTGTTGGGCGCGGACCTGCCAAAAACGACGCTGTCGCCGGGGGGCGCGCTGTCCGCGACGTTTTATTTCGGTGTCGACGCACCGGTGGATGAGGCTTGGCAAGTGTTTGTGCATATCGATGCCAAGGGTGGCGCTTACCGGATCCACGGCGACCACTACCCCGTCGGCGGTGCGTACGCCACGACGCTTTGGCGCGAGGGAGAATTCATCGCTGACACCTGGTCAAGCACGGTACCGCGCGACGCGCCCGCGGGCTTGTATGACGTGTGGATCGGTTTGTACGCTGGCGAGGAGCGTCTGCACGTCACCGGTGGCGCGACCGATGCGGCGGACGGCACGCACCGCGTTCGCGTCGGCACCCTGACGGTGCAGTGAGTGCTGCGGGCGGTCGCGTTTGATCTCGGTGGCGTGCTCGTCGATGTCGACCACGATGCGGGCGCCAACGTCGTCGGCGTGGCGCGACCGCTTTGGGACCAGGCGTGCTTCGCTGACGGTGCGCACGACGCGCTCACCATCGGCGCGCTGGACGCGACAGCCTTTTTACGCGCGCGCGCCGCGACGCTGGGTGTCAGCGAGCAACGCATGCGCAGCGCGTGGCGTCGGGTGGTGACGGTGCGAGTGGGTGCGCGCGAGCTCATCGGTGAGGTCGCTTCGCTCGGGTTGACCGTGTGCGTTTGGAGCAACACCGACGCTGAGCACGCCGACGCTATCGCGCGCGAACTCCCGTGCGTGCACGACGCCAACGGCCTGTCGTTTCGCATCGGTCAAAAAAAACCGTCCGCGGCATTCTTTGCGGCCGCGCTGCCTCGCGACATCGAGCCGCGCGCGCTGCTGTTTATCGACGACCTCGCCGACAATGTCGATGCTGCGCGGCGCCACGGTTGCGTTGCCGCCCAAGTGGTCGGCGACTTGGCAGCTGTGCGCGCGGCGTTGCGAAACCATGGCGCGGTGCCAGACCCGAAGCTGCGCTGATCAGCGCAGCTTCGCGCGTCGTGCTACGTCGTTTCATTCAGCGCGTACCGCTCGCGCTCGTGGAGTGATCCGATGCAGCTTGCGACACAGTTGATTTCCGTGGTGACCCTGTCGTTAATGACACCCGCCGCACGCGCTGCTCCGCAACTGGGCGTGCTGTTGGTGTTCGATCAATTGCGCGCCGTCGAGCTCGATCGCTACGAGGGGTTTTTTGGACCCGGCGGCTTTGGTGGCCTCGGTGGCGCTCGGTTTGATGCGTACTACGACTACGCCGGCACCGAGACGGGACCGGGGCACGCGACGCTTGCAACCGGCGCCAACCCCAGCGAACACGGCATCGCGCTCAACACCTGGTATGCGCTCGCGGGCGACAACTACGTCAAACAATACGCGGTCGACGACGACAACTTCCCGGTGTTTGGCGCCGCGGACCACGCCGGTCGCAGCGCTGCAGCGTTGCTGATCCCGACGCTTGGTGACGCGATGAAATTCGACAGCGGCGGACGCGCGAAGGTCGTCACGGTGTCGCTAAAAGATCGCGCCGCCATCTTGACGGCGGGCCGCAGCGCGGATCTCGCCTTGTGGTACGACCCCGCGCAAGGGCAATTCACCTCCAGCACCGCGTATACGCCGGCGTTACCGGCGTGGGTGGCGACGTTGTCGGGCGGGTTCGTCAAGCGTGCGCTCGCGGTGCCGGCGTGGACCGCGCTGCCCATCCCGGCTGCGCTGCAGGTGCTAGCACCCGTCGACGACCGCCCCGGCGAAGGCGCTCACGAGGGCATGGGCCCGACGTTTCCGCACGCGCTCGGGGGCATCTCTGAGGCACTCGGCAAAAAAATCTACCGGCTGTTGCCGGCGTCGATGGATGACCTTGTCGAGTTGGCGCTCGGTGCCGTCGACAACATGCAGCTCGGCGCGGATCTCGAGCCCGATTTGCTGGTGGTGAGCTTTTCCACCACGGACTATGTCGGCCACAACTATGGACCCGACAGCCTCGAGCAGCTCGACACATTGCGCCGCGCCGACCTCGCGATTCGACGGCTGATCGCGGGCCTGCAGCGACGCGTCGGGGCGCGCAACATGTCGGTCGTGCTGACGTCGGACCACGGCGCATCGCCGCCCCCCCTCGCGATCTCGGCGCTGACGAAAACTTCTGGTGTGGTCAGTTATGAAAGTGTCGAAGCGGCCGCCAAACGCGCCATCAAGCGCACCCTCCCCAAAGATGCGCGCGCACGCGTGCTGTACTACTCGCCGCCGCAGTTGTTTTTAGACCTCATTGGCCTCACCGCCGCGGACGCCGACGCCGTCTGCCTTCAAGTGGCGCGGGAGGTCAGCGCCATTGACGGTGTGGCGCATGTCTACGACTTACGTGCGCCCGGCAACCACGACGACGGCTACGCGCCGCTGATGACCAACATGCGCGTGGAGGGTCGCTCCGCCCAGCTGTTCGTGCGTACCGATGCGCGCCGCATCGGCCTTGAAACCGACAGCACGCGCGGCACCGATCACGGCTCCGTGTACACGTACGATCGGCGCGTGCCCGTCATCGTGTCCGGCCCATCCGTGCGTCGGGGCCGCTTTGCCGCCGTCGTTGATGCGCGCGATGTCGCCGCCACGTTGGCTTTCATGATGCACGTGCCACCGCCCGACGCCAGCCAAGGCAAAGCGATTGCCGCGGCCTTTGATCCTTAAGCCAACGACGGCGCTGCGTCGCGGTACAGCTCGCGTTTGTCGATGTAGCGCGCCACTTCGTAGTCGAGCATTCCCGAGATGTCGTGGCCGCGCGCCAGCAACTCGCGCACCTCCGTCGACGACAACATCGGCAGATCCACTTGCAGCCGTGAGCCGCCCGGATGGCCTTGGCGCGGCACGATGACCATGCGGCACAAACGCCGGACTTCGTCGGGCTCTTTCCAGCGCGGCAGCTCCGGGATGATGTCGCTGCCGGCGATCCACACCGGTTGAATGCCCGGCCGCAGTCGGTGCAGCGCGCGCAACGTGTCCACGGTATAACTCGGCGTGCCGGGCGGACGAGGCAAGCGTCGCTCCACATCGAGCACCGCGACGCCGCCCGCGAAATGTCGAAACGCCAAGTGACACATGCGCACGCGGTCCTCAAACGGCGCCAGGCGTTTGCCAAAGGCGTGGTCCGCGGTGGGGATCACCCACAAGTGATCGATCTCTTCGGTGGCATAGACCGCAAGCGCCATCAGCACATGGCCTAGGTGGGGTGGGTTGAAGCTGCCGCCGAGCAAGCCGACGCGCCCGAGGTGGCGCAGCGGTGGCAGCACGGCGCGCAACTGCTCAAGCGTCGCTGTGTCGTACAACTCACCGCCCTCGTTCGATGACCCGTCGGATTTGGCGTCGCTCATGGTGATTGTCCCTTCATGGTGAGCGTCGCTGTCGGCGGCGGCATTGCGAGCGGAAAGTTCTGCGTGCGTCCGTCGGCAAAATGCGCGCGCACGACGGCGACCGCGCTATCGAGCAACAACACCGCACCACCGGCAGCCACGTCGCCAGGGCAGACGGTGATTGGCGTTGCCGTGCCTGCAACCTTCAGTTCGTCGCCGCCGTAAGCAACGAATTGTGCCGACATCGTTAGTTCTGGATTTATCAAAGCGTCGGCGACGACCGCCATGATGTGGCCGGCGAATATCTCGACGGCGCACGTGGTGTGCTCGATACCACCGAGCGCAGCACCTTGGGTGACGGCGACGGCGCAACCTGTCAATGCCGCACGGCCGCGCGTCGGCGGCGCGGTGTTGTCGATGTCGCCCAAGGCCCACGACGCGATGGCATCAAGATACGCGCGGTCGCAGACATCGCTTTGCGTGCCGGCGTGACGTAGCAAGGCGCTGATGGCTGCGCCAAAAACGAACAATCGCGTCGGTGCCAAGTCGATCGCGCGCTGCACCGCATCGTCCAAACACGCGTGTGGGGCCGCCGCGCCAACAAAGACCAAGCGCACTCAATGATCCAGGTAGGCGCTGTGCAAAAAGCGCGCGCGAACGTCCATGAATGCTCTGCGCTCGACAGCAAACCCGGCCACGATCGCTGCGACGCTTTGTGAGCGGTCGAGCTGTGCGCGCGGGATATCGCTGCCAAACAGCAGATCGATGGCGAGACGGTCGCTGACGTATTCGTATGTGTTGCGGCGCCAGTCAAAGCCAGTGAACGCCTTGGCCGCTTTGAGGATGGCAATGCCGGCGGACAACGCATCAAACGTTTTGGCGTCGGTGATGTGGATCTGCAGGCCACCACACAGCGCACCTGCGTGTTTTTGAAAGGTCGGTCGAAAGTAGCAAGGTCTAAGCGCGCAGCCGGGACCAGCCTCGTGTGCAGCGGCAGCAGCGAAGCGTTGTGGGTTGTCGATGTATGGCGCGCCCACCAACTCAAAAGGACGGGTGGTGCCCCGGCCCTCAGACAGGTTTGTGCCTTCAAATAAGCACGCCCCCGGGTACACCAGCGCAGTTTCGGGCGTGGGCATGTTCGGGGACGGCATCACCCACGGCAACCCGGTGTCACCAAAGCGCATATCGCGCGCCCACTGCTGCATCCAGACCACCTCGAGCTCGACGCTGAGCCGGTCAGTATGCACGAAAAATTGGCAGAGCTCGCCGAGCGTCATGCCGTGGCGATTGGCGAGCGGGTATTCGCCAACGAATGAGCCGAAGCGCGCATCCACGACGTTGCCCTCCACGTGCAGGCCGTCGATCGGGTTTGGTCGGTCAAGCACCAACACCTTCACGCCCGCTTTGGCGGCGGCACGCAGCGCGAACGCGATGGTGTACGCAAAGGTGTAGTAGCGCGACCCGATGTCTTGCAGGTCGCACACCAGCACATCGACGCCGTCAAGGTGTGTGGCCTTCATAAACAGCGACTCGCGTGTCGGCCCGTACAAGCTCACAACGTCGATGGCGCTGTTGGTTTCTTTGTGACTGTCGACGTGCACCATGTCTTGGGCGTCGCCGAGCAAGCCATGCTCGGGTCCAAATAAGCGCACCAACTGCACGCCGTGTTCGCGACAACAATCCAACAGATGCATCAAGCGGCTGTCGACGCTGGCGGGGTGGCCCAGCAGCGCGACTCGCTTACCGCGCAGTTGCGTCATGCCCTGCGCGACCAACAGATCCAAGCCCGTGCGCGTCGCACCACGCTGCGGCGTTTCAAAGGAGTGAGCAGTTGCCAAGGGCGCATCCTTTCGCGAACGTGAAGATGTGAGCGTCGCTGTGAACTCGTCCATAACGCAAGTCGGATCGGGCACGGACAACGCCAATTCGTCTGCCTTGGGCGATGCCGAATGGAAGTTTGTCGTGCACCCCCCTCGGTCGATGAACTGCATGGTGGCAAAGCAAGCAAGCGCGACGCTGCCATCCACCGGGTCACAGCTTTCGT
>JAYTVG010000372.1:0-1816 GCA_043744135.1 Deltaproteobacteria bacterium
AAAGACACGGACTACAGCCGTGTCTTTTTGGTCACCCCCACGTCCAATGGCGGCGCGGGGTTTTTGGAGTTTGCGTACTAGCGCTTCGGTGCAGCACCGCACGAGCCTTCGCCGCACGAACCGTCCGCGGCTTTGGCGCTGCCGTCCGCGTTTTTTGCACCACCACACGAGCCCTCGGGCTTTTTGTCGGCGGCGGCTGCAGCGACCGGCGCAGTTTCGGCTTTCATCTCAGCTTTTTGAGCGGCGCACCCTGTCATGGCGGTAGCGATGAGGGCGACGGTGGCGGCGGATGCGAAAAATGACGTGTTCATGAGCTGCTCCTGTGGGTGCGACGACTGACTGTGTTTGCCACATTAATACGCATTGGCGCGCGATGTGGTGGCGGCAGATCTCAGCTGTCACCCAACGACACGACGGTCCATGCATCGCCGCCCTCGTCTGTGTCGGCGGGCTGGTGCCGACTGACATAGCGTGACGAGGCCAAACCCTTGCGGATCGCCCCTTTGAGCGCGCCGCCACCGTGTCCATGTAGGATAAACGCGCGACCGCGGTCCTCCTTCATCATCCGATCTAAAAACGCGTCAACCAGATCGAGTGCTTCGTCAGCGCGCCGACCTCGGACATCAAGGCTGTTGTCGTGGGTGCGCGGTTCCGCCCTAGCGACAACGGGAGCTTTGGCTGCGCGCACTTGGCCCGCACGCTTCCATGGGTTTTCTTTGGTGGAGCTGGCGGCCATCAACGCCCCCAGCGTGGTGCGCGTCTTAAGCGCGCCCTTGGCAACCACCACGTCGTCGCCGTCGAGTTCCACGACCGTCATGCGCGTGCCAGGCATGTGCTCAAGCTCGACGGTGTCGCCGACCTTCACGCTCGCGACACGCGCGCGGCCGGTCGTCGGCGCATGCGGCGCGCGCGGTTGCAACTGCTGCTCCACGTCTTTGAGTTCGTGGCTCAACTTGTCCAAGCGCGCGGCGCTTGCACCGCTCTTGGTCGCTTCGATCGCGTCCGCCACCGCGCGCCGCGCCTCTTTGAGCTCGTCGACGAACGCTTGCGTCCCTTGCACGCGCAGGCGCTGCGCTTCGCGTTGCACAACGTCCATGCGTTTTTGCAGCTGCACGTGTTGTTCGTCGAGCACTGCGCGCTCTTGTTGCAGGGCGTCGAGTCGCGCACGCATGGCATCTTTTTGCTCGGACAGCGTGCGCATCACAAACGCAAGCTCGCGGTCGTCGGGCGACATCAACGCCTCCGCGCGCGCGATGACCTCGTCGGGCATGCCCTTATCGCGGGCAGCCGCGAGCGCGCGTGAGGTGCCGGCTTGATCCAAAATCAAGCGGAAGGTGGGCTGGCCGGTGCGCTCGTGCAGTGCAAACGAAGCGTTTTTAAAGAGGGTGGCGTCGGCGACCGCCAACACCTTGAGGCGTTCGAAGTGCGTCGTGACGATGACGCGCGCGTGTCGCGCCAAACGCTCAAGGATCGCCTGCGCGAGTGCAGCACCTTCGGCTGGGTCCGTGCCCGAACAAATCTCGTCGACCAGGCAGAGGCATGGCCCCTGAGCCGCCTCGGCTTGCTGCAGCGCGCGCTTGAGTTCCAAAAGGTGCCATTGAAACGTCGACAACCCCGCGCTCAAGCTCTGATCCCCCGACATCGCGCACACCACGCACGCGTACATCGGCACCGCGCTGCCTTCCTCCACCGGCACCGGCACGCCCGCGCGCGCGAGCACCGCAATCAGCCCAGCCGTCGTCAGCGCGACCGTCTTGCCACCGCCGTTTGGGCCAGACACGACGAGCACGCGCGCATCGCCTAGGTCGATATCGTT
>JAYTVG010000373.1:0-5775 GCA_043744135.1 Deltaproteobacteria bacterium
CGCCCGAGCGCGTGAAGCACGTCGAGGATCTGTTTCCGCCCGAGTGCGAGAATTGCTTAAATCCTCATCGCTATCAGACCGTGGAGCTGCCGCCCGTCGAGCCCGAGCTCACCGAGTGGCGGCAGCACGGCGTCGTGTGCCCGTGTTGCGCGCACGGTCCGTACGAGGACATCCCGACGTCGCCGTTTGGTCCGCGGCTCTCAAGCATCGTCGCGCTGCTCACGCGACTGACAATGCCGCAAAACGCATGCGCCGCGGCGCGCGGACTCATTGCGCTGCACGTGCGTGGCGTCCCGCGACACGCAGCACCGGAGCGGTGAGCGTCTGAAAACGCGCTTCGAGGTCGTCGAGTGGGCGACCGGTGCGTCCATCGAGCCACCACGACAGCAAACCCACGAACGCACCGGCCACATAATGGGTGGCGGGCTCGAGCTCACTTTTTGAAACGCGCGCCGCGAGCTCCTCCTGCGTCAGCTCCACCACCAAAAGGCGAAACATCCGGTTCACCACCTCGCCACTGCGCTTGCCCATAAGCGCCCGAAAGATGCGCTGGTTGTCAGCCACGTGCGCAAGCAAGCCGCGCGCGAACGCGAGGGTGGTCCCTGAGGGAGCTGTCTGCTGCACACCGTTGCGGAGCGCGGCCTTGAGGTCGGCAAAGCCACTCACGAGCAGCTCCTCCTTATCGGCGAAGTGCGTGTAAAACGTGGAACGTCCCACGTTCGCGCGCGTGCAGATGTCGTTCACGCTGATGTCGTCCCAGCCGCGCGTCTGCAGCAGAGCGATCAACGCATCGCGCAGTGTGCCGCGGGTGCGCACCACGCGCCTGTCCGTTGCCTTCGGGACTTTCATCGCCCACCTCCCACATCCGCGCGGCTGCCCGCGTCTGAGTTGCTGGACAAAGCGCGCGCGCCGTCCACAAACGTCCTCAACCACGTCGATCGTCCAGCGTTGAGCATGGTCCTGCGCTTGCCGCCGGGCGTCCACGCGCCAACACTTATGCTGGACATTTTGTCCAATAACAGACCTCCCGTCCAGTACGGGTCAAAGGCTCATATGAACAAGCGCACTGCCTTCATCGCCGCCGCCGCTATCGCGGTTGTCTGCGCCGCGGTGGTCTTCGGCCACAGCTTTGTCGCCGCCATCAAAACCATGCACGGCGGTTGAGCCGTCCGCGTCACCGCCAACGAACACGGGAGTCCCATGCCAAGTCGCCCACCGCTCATTCGCCTCCGCCAGCTCAGCCGCACCTTTGATGTGGGCGACGTGCCGTTCACGGCGCTGCATCCGCTCGAACTCGACGTGGACGCGGGAACCTTCCTCGCCGTAGTGGGGCGCTCTGGGAGCGGCAAGTCCACGCTGCTGCACCTGCTCGCCGGCATCGAACGCGCGTCGGGCGGAACCATCGACATCGGCGGCACCCGCGTGGACGCGTTGAACGAAAGTGCCCTCGCTGTCTGGCGTGGTCGCAACGTGGGTGTGGTCTTTCAGGCGTTTCAGTTGCTTCCCACGCTCACCGTCGCCGAAAACGTGATGCTGCCGATGGATTTCTGCGCAACGGCCACGCCGCGGGTCGCCGCAGCGCGCGCGCTCGCGCTGCTCGACCTCGTCGGCGTCGCCGACCAAGCGCACAAGCTGCCCACCGCCCTGTCGGGCGGCCAACAGCAGCGCGCCGCGATTGCGCGCGCGCTCGCGAACGACCCGCCCATCCTCGCGGCCGACGAGCCCACCGGCAACCTCGACTCGCAGACGTCGGCGGCGGTGCTCGCGCTGCTGCGCGCGCAACAGCAGGCCGGCAAGACGGTGCTGATGGTGACGCACGATCGCGACATTGCCGCACACGCCGATCGCACCCTCACGCTCGCGGACGGCCGCGTGGTCGCGGACACGCTGCGCGCTGTGCCCCCGCTTCGCGCTGTTGCAGGAGCCGACCATGCATAGCCCCCGCACCCTCGCCCTGTCCCTCGCCGCCGCAATCGGCATCGCCGGCGCGCTGCCGTCGACCGTCGCGCGCGCTGCGCCGCCCGTTCAGATCATTCACGTGATTGGGATGCACGGCACGGCTGGTCACGTCGTGGCGATGCTGTTTCGGGCCACCGATCGCGTCCCCGCAGCCCCTTTCCTCACGGTGCGCGGCGCCATCCACGACAGCGCGGCGGACCTCGCGCTCACTGCGCTGCCCGCGGGCGACTACGCGGTCATCGTCTTTCACGATGTGAACGACAATGGCGTGCTCGATCACAACGCGCTTCATCTGCCCGCCGAGCCGCTCGGCTTCTCGGGCGGCTTTGCGCTCTCGCTGTTGTCAGGGATGCCCACGTTCGAAAAACTGCGTGTGCACCTGCCCACAGTGGCAAGCGCCACACAGTATGTGGCCACGATCGACGTCGGTAGCCGATGAGCCCCCGCGCGTTGAAGCTGCTGCGTGACTTGCGCGCCGAGAGTGGGCGCGTGGCGCTGATGGTGGTCGCCATTGCCGTCTCGCTGGTTGCGGTCGGAACGATTCTTGGTTCATCCGCCATCCTCACGCGCGAGATTGGGGCCAACTACAAAGCCACCACACCCGCCGACGCCACGCTCGAACTCGGTGACGATGTCGATGACGCGGTGGTGCAGCGCGCGCGCGCGGCGGCAGGTGTCGAAGACGCGCAAGCCCGCGACGTGGTGGCTGCGCGCGTGCGCGTCGGCACGGGCTGGATGCCAATGTTGCTCTTCGTGGCTGACGACCTGGCTGCGGTGCGCATCAACACCGTGCGGCGCGACAGCGGCGTGTGGGCGCAGGCCGGCGAGGTGATGATCGAACGCAGCGCGCGCGCCGTGCTCGGCGCAACCACCGGCGACGCTGTGGAGCTGCGCATCGACGGGGCAGCGCCGGTGCGCTTGCCGATCAGTGGCACCGTGCACGACCCCGGTCTCGCGCCGGCCGGACAGGAGCGCACGGGCTATGGCTACATCACACGCAGCACGCTCGCTTCGCTCGGCGCTCAACCGCAGCTGCACGAGCTGCGGCTGCGCTTCGCGCTCACCGATGCGCAAGGGCCCGCACGCATGGCGCACAGCGAGCAGTCCGCACGCGCAGTTGCGGCCGCGCTCGCGGAGGCCGGTCATCCGGTCCACCAACTGCGCGTGCCGCCGCCCGGACACCCGCACCAGCGCCAGATGGCCACGATGCTGTTGGTGCTCTCGCTGTTCGCGGGGCTCGCGCTCATCCTCAGCGCGTTGTTGGTGGCGACGTCGATGGCGGCCATGCTTGCGCGTCAGGTGCGTGAGATCGGCGTGATGAAGACGGTCGGTGCCACGGCTAGCAAAATCGCCGCGCTCTATGCGTCGCTCGTCGCTGCCGTGGGCATTGCTGGCGTCGTCCTCGCGTTGCCGGTGGCGCTGTGGTGCGCGCGTGGGCTCGCGACCTTCGTCGCCGCGCTGCTCAACTTCAACGTGACCGACCCGAGCGCGCCCGCGTGGGTCCTGGTTGCCGTGGGCATGGCCGGCGTCGGCTTGCCGCTGCTGATGGCCGCCGTCCCGGTGGTGGGGGCGAGCCGCGTCAGCGTCCGCGACGCGATGACGAGCCACGGTGCGAGCGGCGGTGCCATCGCGCAACGCTTCGCCCGTCTGCCGGCACCGCTGCGCAGCGCCTTGCGTCGGCCGGCGCGCCTGGCCCTCACCGTCGCCGTGCTCGCGGCCGCGGGCGCCACGTTCATGGCTGCGCTCAACGTTAAGCAGAGCTGGGAGCTGAACCTCGACAAGGTGGAGCAGACACGGCACTACGACCTCGAGGTGCAACTGCGCGGCCCCGCCACCCCGGACGTGTTGCGCGCAGCACAACAAACGCCTGGCGTGCAGCGTGTGGAGGCCTGGGGAACAGGGGCAGCGGCGGTCGCACACGCGGGTCAGATCGATCTGGTCCGCACGTACCCTGACCGCGGCCACGGCAGCCTCGTGGTCATGGCCCCTCCTGCTAACACCCTGCTCATCTCGTTCCCGCTGCGCGCCGGCCAGTGGCTCAACCCGAGCGACGCCACTGGTGCAGTCCTCAGCCACGGCGCCGCTGCGCAGATGAAGGGCGTTCACGTCGGCGACCCTCTCGACGTCTCGGTGCAAGGCCACGTCGGCCACTTCGTGGTGCGCGGAATCGTGGAGGAGGTGGGCGCGTCCGGGGTCGTCTATGTGAACCCAGCGGCGTTCGCCTTCACAGGCAACGATGGCGATGCGCTCTTGCGCCTACAGACGACGGCGGACTCGGCAGACGCGCGCCAACAGATCGGGCGTGCTCTCGAGACCGCCCTCTTGGAGCGGGGCGCCGTCGTCAAAACGATCTCGCCGCTGTCGGAGCTGCGCGCCGCTATCGGCGGACACATCGAGGTGCTCCTCCGTCTGCTGCTCGCGATGGCCCTCGTGATGGGCACGGTCGGCGCGCTCGCGCTCGCGTCCACCATCGGCATCGCCGTCGTGGAGCGCGCCCGCGAGCACGGCGTGATGATGGCCGTGGGCGCCACGCCCTTGCGCTTGATGCGGATGACCGTGGCCGAGGCGGTGGCGATCGCCCTTGTCAGTTGGGTCACTGCAATGGCAGCCGCGTTGCCGCTGACCGCCGCCCTCGACGGCATCTTGGGCAACGTCGGCTTCCTGGCACCGTTGCCGTGGACATTCTCGGCCGCAGCGGCCGGCACGTGGTTGCTGATCGTCGTCGTGGGCGCCGCACTCGCCACGCTGGTCCCCGCGAGCACCATCGGCAGTGGCAGCGTCCGCACGGCGCTCGCGCACATCTGACAGCGTGACGGACGCCGGTCACCGCGATCTCACCATTGCGTCAGCGCCACGAGGTCCACGTCGGTCTCCAGCGAGACCTGGTTCTCCAAGCACATGCCCACGGCTGCCATGACCAGCGTCTGCGCCGCACGCCGAAAGACGAACTTGCCGTCCATCTCCGCCCACACAAGGCTTCGCTCAACGGAGCTGGTGAGCAGGCTTGCGGCCCTGGTCCCGCCCCCGAGGCCTACGGCCGGTGGCGCGACAGCACTTGCGCGCAGTGGCAGCGCATGGCGAGCGGCGGCATCCACCTCGTACACGCACTCCTGCATAAACCCTCGCTCCGGCTTGCGGGGTTGTTTGTGGGCAACGTCGTCATCGTGGCGGTGCTCGCGCGCCGCAGCGCAGCAAGCAAGCAGGCTAGCGTGTCTGCGGTGCGCGGCGTGCCGTGGTGCGGCGTGCGCGCGCTCACGCATTTGAAGGGACGGCCACGCGCTTCGGCTTCAGCAAAGGCCCGGCCCGTTACGGCAGCGTTGGCGCGGCCGTCGTCACTGGCGCAGCTGCTGGGGCCGCGCGCTGCAGTTGCTCCGCGCGCACCTTGACCGCCTTCACCGTCGCCATCAACGACACCACGTTGACGCCGATGGAGATGGTTTGTTGCTCGTCTTCAAAGCGCTCGGCCAACGACGAGAAATTCTTAATCATCCCTGCGTAGGTCACGCGCGTGCGGTTGCCGATGGCGGCGAGCTTCCATTGGTAGCGGCTGCCCGCGAGATCGCCGCGCTCTTGTTTGATAGTGATGGTGTGGGTGACAGCGTCGGCGTGTTGGCGGTTGGTGTATTTGGTCGTGACCAGGGGGGTGTCGAGCTTCAAACTCAGCAGCGTGTCGGCGCCGTCTTGTTCGACCTCCAGCGACGTCACGCGCGGCATAAAGAATTGATAGGCGCGGTAGTCGGTGAGCACCGCCCACACTTGATCGATGGGCGCGTCGACATCCGCGATGCACGTGGCCTGCTTTAGCTTGCCGGCAGC
>JAYTVG010000374.1:0-1804 GCA_043744135.1 Deltaproteobacteria bacterium
ATCCCATTGATCCCAAGGGTGCACGTTGAGCAGCGCCTCCGCAAACAACGCCTGCACGTCGACGTCACGCGGGTAGCGCCGCGCCACCTTGCGCATGGCATCGGCATAGCCGCGGTCGAGCGCGCGGCGGTCGCTGGGATTCGCCGCCGAAAAGCGCCGCTTCATGGCGTCCACCAACGCCAACTCCACCGCGGTGCCCAACACAGCAGGACGCAACGCGACGCGTGCGGCGCGACATTTGTCGTCAGAAACCACGGCAAAGTTGATGTGCGGTGCGTTTGCAGCGGCGACACCCCACGCGCACATGGCACAGGTGGCATCAAGTGCTAGCGCGGCGTTGAAGTAACGTGCGGCTTCGTCGTGGTTAAACGCGTACAGGAACGCAAGACCAGTTTGAAACGCCTGTTGCGCTTGCGGTGACGACGTCGTGATGGTGCGGTTGGTGGGACCCAAGCGCATTGCCGCGACGGCGCCCGCGACGGCGCCCGCACTGGGCTCGCTCGCAAACAGCAAGGCAACGACAACCACGAGCACAGCGTTTAGCGCGTGCCATCGTCGACGGCTGCTGCGGTGCCGCGGACAGCAGCGGCCTTGAGGCGCGCGAAGGACACGTCGCCCGTCAACACAAACAACAACGCCCACAACAGCACCGTGATGGCGGTGGCAGCGTGCAACAAGATCGCGTAGGCGATGGACGGCACCTGCGCTACGCCAAACACCGTCAGCGCCGCGCGCGCGAAGGCGTGAAAGTTGCCGACGTTGCCGGGCGGGGCTGGAATCATCACGCCGATGACCAAAAAGCACAGGCAAAAACACGCGGCCACCGGCGACACAGCTAACTGCATGCCAACCATCAGCGCGTACATCGACACGGCGTTGATGAGCCAGTACGCGCACGTCAGCGCGATATAGGCCAGCACGTCGCGCGGCCGCGCAAAGCAGGCGAGGCCATCTAAAAAACCACCGACCATCGACGTCACCGCGCGCGACAAACGCAGATGCACCCGCGACAAAATCGCGTCAACGACGCTGAGGGTTTGCTTGCGAAATCGAAACGCCATGACAAAAAACACCAGCGCGCCGCCGAAGATCAACAGCGCGGTCAACCCCGCCGCGCGCACGTAGCCGGGCACGCTCATGTCGCGCATCAGCAACAGCACAACGCCGAAAAAACCGGTGGTGATGATGCCGTCCATGACGCGCTCAAGCACGGTGGCTGCCAAGCCCTCCGAGCGCGACATGATGTTGCGCTGGGCACACAAGTTGGGCCGGACGAACTCACCGAGGCGAAACGGCAAAAAAAACACCGCCGCGAACGCTGCTGCGTTGATGGCCGCACTGTCGCGCATCGACGGTACCGACCCTGTCAACCCTCGCGTCTGGATACGCCAGCGCTGCGTCCGCAAAAAAAACTGCGCGAGCATCAGCACGACGAACGCCGCGCGCGACCACCACGGCACAGACGCGATGCGCGACCAAATGGCATCGAACGCCACACCAGTGTCCGCCTGCGTTGACGCGACGCCACGAAACGCCAAAACCAGGCACAGCGCGCCAACCACCACCCCGACGACGCCTGAAACGACACGCATCACGGGCTCACCTTGACGACGGTTCGACGTCAGCAAACACCACGTCGCTGCTCGCGTCTGCGAGGATGGCCGCAGGTGCTGTGACCGTCAGGCGCGTCACGTCGGCTTGAGACACCAAGCGCCGCAGACTTTGGAGGCCGTTGACGATATTGTCTTCAACGTCGTCAGCGCGATGGCAGTCGCCCGCAACCACCGCGACGAGGCCCCGCTTG
>JAYTVG010000375.1:0-5769 GCA_043744135.1 Deltaproteobacteria bacterium
CCAAGTAGTTCAACCTTCGACGCCGATGCCGCGTCCTGTTCAGCGCCGCCAGTCGCACGCGTCGTGGAGTTGGCACCGCAGTCGCTGACGGGCGCCGTCGACGACGACACCGTGACGCTTGCGCAACAATGCGCGAGCGAACTGAGCACCAGCGCGGACCAGCAATTGCGCGCGGTGGGATCGCTTGCGCACGAGGCCATCGCGGCTGTTGTCAAAGCGAACGTCGCGGTGCCGGTGCGCGCGCGTCTGAGCACGCAGCGCGTCGACAATTTGGGCAAGCAAATTCCCGGCATCATCAAAGACCATGACGGCACTGCTACGTTTTACCCCGCGGACGAAGCGCTGTTGCCGGTCGACTTGGACGCGGCGGCGGCTGCCCATCTGCCGCGCGGCGTGTTGTTGTTCGCAAAAAACCAACGCAAGCAGCTGACGGTGAGCGATGCCGATGGCGCTCATAGCGCAGTGATGTTTGAGCTTGGCGACGTACGCGTTGCGCGGCCGCCCGCCCACCCGTTTGTCGGCGTGGTGGATTTTGTTGACGGTGTCGCTTACGTCCGCGACCTAGCGAGCAACGCCTTTGCGCCCATGCCGGCATCGCCTGCTGAGCGCGCGTGGCGGCAAGGCGATATCCTCACGGTTCAAGTTGCAGATGCTGTTGTCGTTGTCGCTCAGCACGCGCAAGGTGACACCGCGACGTCGCGCGCGTGGCAGCTGCTGGGCAAGCGCCACTTGGAGCCAAACTTTTCAGCGGCCGTGCAAAAAGAAGCGGACGCTATCAGCGCCGTACCCAGCGCAGACACTCACGTCGTCGACCGCCGAGATGAAGCGTTCTTCGCCATCGACAACCCCGGCGGCGATGACATCGATCAAGCGATGCACTTGCAAAAGCGCGAGGGTGGTGGCTTCGTGTTTTCGTATGCGCTCGCGGACCTCTGTCGTGTGGTGAAGCCCGGCACGGCGTTGTGGGCGACGGCGATGCAGCGCGGCACCTCGCACTACCTGCCTGGCGTCAGCGTGCCGATGCAGCCCAAACACATCAGCAGCGGCGTCGTGAGCTTAAACGCGCACACCGAACGTTCGGCGTTTTTGGTGCGCGTGCAGCTCGACGCCAACTGCAACGTGCTGTCGTACGATGTCGAGCGCGCGCTCATCAAAAGTCAGGCGCAGCTCACCTACGAAGGGGTCAGCGCGGAGCTCAAAGGAAAAGCCACCATCGACACCGACGAGTGGGGCAAGGCCGTCCCTGACGCCGTGCGTGCGCAGTTTGCGCTGTTTGAACAACTCGGCACGGCGCTACACGCAAAGACGCAACAACGCGGTGTGGCAGAACCTGAGGCGCGCGGTTTCGACGTCACCATCTCGGGCGAGCGCTTCAACGCGGTTGCGGGCCAAGAATTGTACGCGTCCACACTCAACGCGGAGCTGTCGATTTTGATAAACGCGCTCGGCGCAGACATGATGTCGGCGACGGACATCCCTGGCGTCGTCATCCCCGGCATCTACAAAGCGCATGCCGCGCCGTGGGACAGCAAACTGCGCATGCTCGCGCGTCGGGTGCGCGCCGTCGTTGAGCACCACGCCGCCCGCATCGGCGCCGATTCCCAAGCGTGGTGTTTGCGCAGCGACGAGGCGCTAGCGACGTGGGTGAAGCGTTTGCAATCGCTCGCGACCACCGACGCGCAAAAGTCCGTGTCCATCGCCCTTCAGCATCAGACCTTCAGCATCTACCCCTCCGCGCAATTCGTGGACCACAAGGAGCCGCACGAGGGCTTGCGTTTGGCCGGCTACGCTCGCTTGACCGGACCGATGCGCGAGGTCGTCGGTCTCGTCGATCAGGCCATCGTCTTACAGGCGCAAAGCATGCGACGCGTTCATGCTGGGTGCCCCGCGTTTTCACCCGCAGACAACGCCAAGATATTTGACGCGATGCTGCTCGGCGCGCTTGTGGATCCCGCAGCGATGACCGCCGAGACGCAAACGCTCGCGCGAACCGCGGCCGCGATGCAGGACCTGCGCGGCGACGCGCTCGTCGCTTGCGCCAACAACCTCGTGCGCCTGCTCCGCAAACGCGATGCGCAGACGTGCGCACTCGATCGCAGTGCGATCAGCGCCGTCATCACGTCGGCGGTGAACGCGGGCAACAGCGCAGGCGAAGTGCAAAACCAAATCGACGGCGACGCACGGCGGCTGTTGTTTGACGACTTGTTCATGAGTGATTTGGGTGGGCATGCCGATGGCGTCGGCTCTACACCCCCAGCCCGCAGCGGTGTCATCACCTCGGTGACGCCCTCACAAATTCGCGTGCTGTTGGGGGTGCCACCCGTGGAGGTGCGCTTGAGCGTCGGCGAGCTGTTGCGCGACGATGAGGCGTCGGTGCTACAAAGCGACGGCGCGGAGTTGCGCTTGCAGGGTGCAGCACAGGCGCGCGCGCTGTTCATCGGCGACACCGTGCAGCTCAAAGCGAGCTTTCACGACGGTGATAAATTGCACTTCACGATCGTGTAGCGCGCACACGCCGAGGCGTTGGGGCGCGTGGATGCGGCAACGCGTGCCATACGACAATCAAGGCCCGGCACCTTGCGGCTTGACGGCTTGACCCGGTGGACACGGCGCGCACGCCGCCGCGTCACGCTCATGCAACGTGCCGTCTGCGTAGCTCAACAAGCGCAAGCACCCGCCGTGTAAAGAGACGACACGCAGCACGCCGAGCGCGGGCTCGTCGGGTGCGATCACCAACTGGCCGACGACAAACGGCACCGTCGGCTACTTCTTGGGGAGCGACAGCACCACTTTGTCGAGCATGATGCTGACGTCGTCTTTGATGCCCGGCTGATGCGCGCACCCGGCCGCCAGCATGGTGTCAAACAGCGCCTTGCGCAGCTTGGTGCCGACCACCTTTTCGATGTTGAACATCGCGGGCGCCGTACCCACCACTTCGACGGTGTTTTTGGTGCGCGTCGCCGTGACGGGAAAGCTGACCGGGACCTGCACGCTCGCCCACAACGTCAACTTGCCGTTAACGACGCCGACTGCGGGTTCGCCTTCTTTGGGGTCCGCTGCCGCACCCTCAACGCTATCGATCGACAGCACGGCGGTTTTGACGCCACCTTGGATCTTGCCCGTGAGTTTTTCCCACGCGGCGACGACGGCGGCCTTGAGCGCTTCGTTGGCAAAGGGGCGCGCGCCAAAAAACGCTTCAGTCACGTTGGTGTCGCGCACGGGATTTCCCGCGCCGTCTTTGTTGCTGGTCTTGAGGGTCGTTAAGTCGATGGTGAACACGCCTGTGTGCGCCTTGGCATCAAAGCGCCCCGATGCGCCCTTTTCAAAGCGGCCGGTGATGGTGCCCGCAGAGTTCGACACGATCGTGAAGCTCACCATCGTGTTGTCGGTGTCGACGATCCACGCCCCCTTCCCTGCCGGCGGTGCGGGCGGCAGGAATTTGTTGGCGCCGATGCCGCCGGGCTCAGGAACCTCGGGCGGAGGCGGTGGAGGAGGAGGAGGTGGTGGTGGTGGTGCGGCGGCTTGCACAGGCGCTGCAACCGCAGCAGGCGCGTCGGGTTGTTTTGGGCACGCCGAGAGCGTGACCGCCGCTGCAAGCAACATCGACAACGTGAACGTCTGTTTTGCCATTTCATCTCCCGGGTACGCCGCAGCGATTGCGCGTTCGGTTGCGCATATCCCCTTCGCCTGCGCGCGTCACGGCCGCATTGCGTCCGGGTTGTCATGCGAGCCGCGGTTTGTTGCTCCGCGGCGTGAGCGTCGGTGCTTGCAAAGGGCGGATCGCGGCGCCATCTGCAAGGGCGTGAAGCTCGTCGCATTTTCAAACTTGGCACGCGCCACCGTCGCGCTCACGATTGCGCTGATGGGCGCAGGCGCGTTTGTGCGCGTGACGGGCGCAGGCATGGGCTGCCCGGACTGGCCGATGTGTTTTGGTCTGTTGATTCCACCGACCGACGCAGCTCAGCTGCCGCCGCAATACGACCCGGCACTGTTTAACGTCGTCAAAACGTGGACTGAGTACCTCAATCGATTGTTGGGCGTGCTCGTCGGTGTGTTTGCGTTCGCCACGCTGCTCGCAGCGATCGCTCAACATCGTCGGCATCGCGACGTGCTGTGGCCGACCGTGGCAGCGTTCGTGGGCGTCGGCTACGCAGCGTGGTTGGGTGCGAGGGTGGTCGCTCACAACTTGGCGCCGTGGAGCGTCAGCGTGCATTTGCTCTGTGCGCTCACCGTGCTCGGCCTGTTGCTGTTGGCGACGGCGAACGCGCTTGATCGACGTGGCGTGACCCGTGGTGCAGCGGATCGTCGCGTGCACACCTTCGCGCGCGTCACCCTCGCCGGGGCGCTGATACAAGCGGTGCTGGGCACGCAAGTGCGCGGCACGCTGAGTGACTACGCGAGCGACCACGTCGACGCGGCACGCACCGAATGGCTCGATCACGTCGGTGTCGTTGACATCTTGCACCGCAACCTTGGCTTGCTCGTGATGTTTGCCTGCGTCGCATTGGCCTTTGTCGCACGACGCAGCGTCAACGCCTCCGCCGCTCGGTTCGCGCTCGCCAGCGCCATTTTCGCTGTGGTGCAGGTGGTCGTCGGCCTTGGGCTTGTGTACGCGGGGCTGCCGCGAGCGCTGCAGTTGTTTCACCTTGAATCGTTCGTGTTGCTCGCGAGCTGTTTGTGGATGGCCGCGCTCACGTCACGCGAACGCAAGCACTCCCGCGACGTCTAGTTCAACACCGCGGGCGGCGCACGATCACTCAAGTCGATAGCGCTTCAGCTTGTCGTACAGCGTACGCAAGCCGATGCCCAACGACGCCGCCGCGCGTCGACGGTTGCCCTGCGCAGCCGCGAGTGCGCGCGTGATGGCGTCGCGCTCCACGTCGTCAAGCGCGATGGCGCCGAGCGGCGGCGCGCTGGTGGGTACCTCGATCTGCGTGAGCAAGCTGCCGTCGCACAAGATGGCGGCGCGCTCCAAGACGTTTCTGAGCTGTCTGATGTTGCCAGGCCAAGGTGCATCGACGAGTGCCTTTTTTGCCGTCGCCGACAACGCGAGCGTCGGACGCTTGAGTTCGCGGCACACCTCCAGCAGCAACTGCTCGGCAAGTAAAACGATGTCTTCGCGGCGCTCGCGCAGTGGCGGCAACAGCAGCGGAAACGCCGTGAGTCGGTGGTACAGGTCCGCACGAAACGTGCCGTCGGCGACCATCGCGTCGAGGTCGCAGTTGGTCGCCGCCACCCAACGCACCTCGGCAGCGAGCGTGCGGTGGCCGCCGACGCGCTCAAAGGTGCGCTCTTGCAACACGCGCAGCAACCGCGCTTGCACCTCGATGCGCAACTCACCCACCTCGTCCAAAAAAAACGTGCCGCCGGCTGCGTGCTCAAGACGACCGCGACGCTGCGCGACCGCGCCGGTAAACGCGCCCTTCTCGTGACCAAACAGCTCGCTTTCAAGCAGTGATTCGGCGAGCGCCGCGCAGTTGAGCGCGACAAAGGGGCCGTTCGCGCGCGCGCTCAAAGCGTGCAGCGTGCGCGCAGCAAGTTCCTTACCGACGCCACTTTCGCCCAGCAACAACACGGTCGTGTCGGTGCGCGCAACCTTGTGCAGCGCCTCGATGACAGGCTGCATGGACTTGCACCCCCACGTGAGCCGCTGTGTGACGGCACCGTCACGCGTCACGCTATCGCGGAAATCCAACAGCGTGCGGCGCTCAAGTGCCCGCGCCACCACCAAGCGCAACGCGGCAGGACTCGCCAGCGGCTTTTGCAAAA
>JAYTVG010000376.1:0-5758 GCA_043744135.1 Deltaproteobacteria bacterium
AGCTCACGCCTGCAGCGCTAGCCAGCGACGAGCTCATCGCGCTGTGGCCGATGGTGCTCACGGCCACGTCGTCCACGCCCGTCGTGCTCGATCGCACCGGGACTGGCCCGCCCGCCACGTTCGCTGTGACGAACCCCGCCGCACCGCAACCCGACGGCGTGGCGCTCGACGGCACCGTGAGCCTGCACGCTAGCCTGATCAAGTTGGCGGCGCTTCAACCAGCGGACGTCAAGGACCTCAAAATGGTGCTGGCGTTGTGGTGGGACCCACCGGCTATCCCCCCACTAACACCCGTGGAACTGTGGCGGTTTGACGACGGTGCGTCGTTGATGCATATGACCGTCGACACCGCCGCGCTGCACCTGTTCGTGCGCGACGCCGATAACGGCATCGGTGAAATCGGCAGCGGTGTCACGTACGTGCCGGGCCTACGCACGCTAGTGCTCGTCACGATAACGCCGGGGCCAAGCACCAGCTCCACCGTGCGCCTCGACGTGGTGGGGAGTGGCTTGAGCGCCAGCGCGCAGCAAGACGTCCAACTCGAGCGCTTGAGCGACGCATTGGGCGTGCGGATCGAGCCGGCCGTGGCGCTCGGGACGCTGTTGCATGCGTCGTTGTGGCGCGCCCGCGCGCTCAACAAAGAAAAGTCACGCTCCCCCACGCTTCACACGGGCGACAGCGACCTCGACGATGTCTTGGACCTCGACGCCAATGGCGATATTTTAGACGACTGTCCGTTTCGTCCAAACGGTGCCTCACAAACGACGAACGCCGCGCAGGAGCCGCTCCTGTGCCCGCGCCACCTCGACGACGCGCAGCTGGCGTGGTTGTTTTTGGAGACGCCACCCGCTGCCGGCAACGTCAACGTCGCAGGCACGGGCGATGTGCCGCTGCAGTCCAGTGCCCCGGTGACGGAAGCGGACGGCATGACGCTGTCGGCGGGCATTGCACCGGCAGCGTCGGTGGTGCCGATGACCGTTGCTGCGTCGCTGGAAACCGACGCTGGCTTCAGCGTCGAGTTGTGGTTCACGCAAGACGTCGCCGCGGCCCCCGGACAATCTGTCGCTTTGGCGCAAAGCGGCGGCGCATTTTCGGTCGGCATCGAGGGTGACGAGGTCCTCGCCGTCGTCACCAGAAATGGTGTCACGATGACCGCGAGCGCACCGGCGCCGGTCGGGCGCCTGACGCACGTCGTGGTGACGGACAAAAACCGCGTCGGTAGTGACCTGCGCTTGTTTGTCAACGGTGAGCTGACTGCACCGACGGTGGCAGCGGAATCAAGCGGCACGTTTGATTGGACCCACGGCGGCACCGCTGCACCCAACATGAACCTTGGAGGCCCGCTGTTCACCGCCGACGCGGTCGCGTCAGCGACGTTGCGGGCGCTCGTCGTTCACTCGACCGCGCTCACCACAACTCAGGTGCGCGCGCACTACGCGCAGGGTCCACGCAGAAATGGCAACAACGACAGCGACGAAGACGGCATCAGCAACAACCAAGACTGCAACGACATCGACAACTTCAACCAAACGACCTGCCCGTAAGTGCCGGCGGTCGACGTCGTCGTGGCGTGTTGCGCTTACATATACATGCCGCCGTTGACCGCCAACACGTGCCCGGTGATGTAGCGCGCGCGGTCGGTGGCCAAAAACGCCACGGCGTGCGCGACGTCTTCGGGTTGACCGACGTCACCCAGCGGAATGTTCTCTTTGATCTTGGCGCGCTGCTCGTCCGTCAAGCCGCCCGTCATATCGGTCGCGATGAAGCCCGGTGTGACGGCGTTCACCGTGATGGAGCGCGACGCGAGCTCTTGCGCCAGCGTCTTGGTCAAGCCAATGAGGCCGGCCTTGGCCGCCGCGTACGCGACTTGGCCGGCGTTGCCACTTTCGCCCACCACCGACGAGATGTTGATGATGCGTCCAAAACGCTGCTTGGTCATGAGCTTGGCGCCCGCGCGCGCACATTGAAAAGCGCCCGTCAGGTTGGTGGCGAGCGTCTGTTGCCAGTCGCTGTCTTTGAAGCGCAACAGCAAGCCGTCTTTCGAGATACCCGCGTTGTTCACCAAGATTTGCAGGCCGCCAAGCTTGGTTTTGACCTCGTCGAATGCCGCATCCACTTGCGCGGCGTCCGAGACGTCAAATTTCATCGCAACCGCGTCGGGGCCGCCCGCGGCTTTGATGAGCGCTACCGTCTCGTGCGCTGCCGCCTCGTTGCCCACGTAGTTCACGACGACGCGCGCGCCGAGCCGTCCAAGCTCGACCGCGATGCTCCGACCGATGCCGCGGGATGCGCCAGTGACGACTGCGAGCTTACCAGTGAGTTCAGCGGGGGAGCGTTCGGTCATAGTGTCCTCGGTGTCTTCAATTGTGCACGTGTCAAAGTGACGCGCATACGACAGTTGCGCGAGTGTGAAACTGTCTACGGCGTCGATGTCAAGGCGGCCGCGGTCGCGTCGAGCGACGCGGGGTCTTCCACGTTAAACAGGCGCACCTCGGGTCGATCTTTGACCATGCGCTTGACGACGCCGAGCAAGACTTTGCCGGGACCGATCTCCACAAACGTCGTGGCGCCGTGTGCCAACAGCCACGTCACGGTCTCGGTGAAGCGCACCGGCGACGTCACCTGCTGCACCAAAAGATCCAGCGTCCGGGTCGGGTCGGTGTTGGCTTGCGCTTCGACATTGGTGACCACCGGCATCGCGGGCGCTGCGAACGCGGTGCGGGCGAGCACCTCGCGCAGCTGCGGCTTCACGGCGTCCATCAAGGCACAATGAAACGGCGCGCTGACGGGCAGCGGCATGACGCGTTTGGCGCCCGCGGCCTTGAGCGCTACCGTTGCTGCGTCGATGCCTTTGACGTTGCCCGCGATGACGGTCTGGTCGGGGCCGTTGTAGTTGGCGACGTCGACGTAGCTGTCAGCTGTGCAGATGCCACGCACCACGCGCGTGATGGTGTCGGCGTCCAAGCCCAACACGGCTGCCATGGCGCCGGTGCCTTCGCCGACGGCCTGTTGCATGAATGTTCCGCGTGCCCGCACGGCGCGCACCGCGTCCACTAGCGGCATCGCACCGCTCGCGACCAGCGCGGTGTACTCACCGAGCGAATGCCCCGCGACGAAGCTTGGTGCAGCAACGCCGCGTTCGTTGAGGGCGTGCAGGCACGCGATTGATGTCACCAAGATGGCGGGCTGGGTGTTTTTGGTGCGTTTGAGCTCGTCCGCTGGCCCCTCAAAGATGGTGCGTGACAGCGCTTCGCTTAGGGCGTCGTCGGCGGCGGCGAACACCGCGCGTGCGCCAGCGCTGGCGTCACACAGCGCTTTGCCCATGCCGACATTTTGCGAACCCTGACCGGGAAACAAAAATGCGATGCTCATCATGCGTGGGTTAGCGGCAGGGCTTTTCGGGGTCAACCGATGCGGCTAAGCGAACGAGGTCATGACGCCTTCGCTCGATTCAATCCACAACGGCATGTGCACGGTGCTGTTTTTCGCCGCTGCTCGCGAGCGCGTCGGGGTCGCGTCGCAACAGCACGCATTTGCGGGCCTGTCGGTGCGCGACGCCTGCGCACAGTTGGTGCAGCTGCACCCCGCGCTCAAGGACGTCGTCGCGTACAGCCGGTTCGCGGTCAACCACCGGTTCGTCGCAAGCGACCACGTGATCGATGCTGGCGCGGAGTTGGCCATCATCCCACCAGTCGCGGGCGGATGAGGTGGGTGCGCGCATCTGCACTGAGCCGCTTTCCGTCGACGCGTGCATCGAACACGTCAAGCACGATGCTGCGGGCGCCATCGTGATCATGCTCGGCGTCGTGCGCAACCACACCACGCGCGATGTGGCCGGCGCCCCAGCCGCGCTGCGGGTGCATGCACTCGAATACCAAGCGTATGAGGCGATGGCAGTGAGCGTGATGGACGGCATTGTCGCTGAGGTTGCGCGTGGCGATGTGCGCGCGTGCGTTCACCATCGCGTCGGCGCGCTTGTCGTGGGTGACATCGCGGTCGTCGTCGCTGCCAGCGCGGCGCATCGCAAAGATGCATTTCGCGCGTGCGAGCACATCATCGATCGACTCAAACAAGACGCACCCATTTGGAAACGCGAACACGACCACACCGGTGTGGTGTGGGTCGGCATGGGCCCATGATCCGTGAGGGCGACCTGGTGCGCGTCACCATCGACGCCATGGATGATGAAGGGCGTGGGCGCGCCTCGGGCCACGCAGTTGACCTGTGCGTCCGCGGTGCATTTTTAGGCGACGACGTCACTGCGCGCGTCGAGCGCGTGTTTGCGGTGGCGGGGGTCGCGCAAGCGGTGGCGTTGACGTTGCACGGCGACCACCCGGACGGCAACTACGCGCACGGCGGGCCCTGTCACACCGCGCGCACCTGTCCGCATAGCGCACCCTGCGCCGCTTGCCCGCTGCACGGCTTGGCACCCGACGTCGCCGTCGACCTGAAGCGCGCGCGCATCACCGATGCGTTTGCCGACGTCGGTCTACACGTCGAGGTTGGTGACGTCGTGCCGGCGGCTGCGCCACGTCAGAAGATCAAGCTGGTGCACGCGCACGGCCGCTTAGGATTATACACGCCGCATTCGCACGAATTGGTGGCTGCGGATCAATGCCCCCACCACGACGCTCTCCTCAATAGTGCGCTTGCTCGCCTGCGCCCGCTTTTGAGTGACGACGTTAAAGCGGTGGTGGCGCGGCGTTTCGCGCAAGGGGTGGGCGTGGTGCTTGTCTGTCAGCGCGCCGTGGTTTTAACAGCCGCGCACATCGCTGTTGTCGATGGCGCACCCATCGTCAGCCTCGCCGTGCGCGTCGACGCCAGCGGTGGCAACAGCATCGTGTCGGGGGCGGTGAGCAGCGCGTACGGACCCACGCTGCTCACGCCGCTAGACGGCGGTCCCGCGCAAGACGTCGACGCGTTTTGCCAGACCGATCCCGTGCTCGCGCAAGCGCTCTACCGGCGCGCAGCGGCCTTCGTGGTCGGCGGCAACGACAAAGCCGGCCGGTACGCGGATCTGTATGCTGGCACCGGCGGCTTTTCGCGCGCACTGTTGGCGCACGGTGCCGCGCGCGTGGTGGCGGTTGAGCGCACAAGAGAGAATTGTAGCGCACTCACCACGCTGCACGTCGACGCCATCGACAGCAGCGTGGAGGCGGCGCTGCCGAGGCTTGCAGCCTTGGCGCCGTTTGCAGGTTTGATCGCCGATCCACCGAAAAAGGGCTTAGGGGGCGCGGCCCGCGACATCGCCGCACTCGGAGCCGCGCGCGTCGCGTTGGTCGCGTGCGACGCCGACGCAGGTGCGAAAGACGCGAAGGTGTTCGTAGCCGCAGGTTACCAGATCGACGTGGTTGAGCCGTATGACCTCTTCGTCGCCACCCCAGAAGTGGAAACGCTGATCTTGTTGTCGCGGCCGCACCACGCCTAACACCAGCCCGACGCTGGCCCCGTGCTTCACTGTCGGTTTGACGCGAAGTGCTGGTAGCCGCGCGGTGCGAGCGTTTTGCCGTCGAGCGTGACGCCCGCGCCCGCCGTAACGGCGCCGATGCACACAGACCCGGCGACGGGTTTGGCGGCCGTCCACAGCAAGCGGTAGTCCTCGCCGCCATGCAGTGCGTGGTCGCGCGACACGCCCGGCGGCTTCGCGCGGTCAATATCGGCGAGCGCGAGATGCACCCCCGACGCGCGAGCCAGCCGGTGTGCATCGAGCGCCAGGCCGTCGCTGATGTCAATGCACGCGGTCGCGCCGTGGCCGCGC
>JAYTVG010000377.1:0-1800 GCA_043744135.1 Deltaproteobacteria bacterium
TTGTTCACCTCCCAAGGTCGGTGAAATGTGCTGCGGGACCGTGACGGCTGCTGACGAGCAGCGTATAGCCGACGACCGTGACCGCGAGCCCTCCCATCACGCCCGCCGCAACGCTCGGCAGTGCCCTCACCGGCCCTCGACATGTCGCCATGATCATGGATGGCAACGGGCGCTGGGCGCAGGCGCGTGGCCTCGAACGCGTGCACGGGCATCGCGCTGGCGCAAAGACGGTTCGCGAGATCACGACAGCGTGCCGCGAGCGCGGTGTGCGCTATTTGACGCTGTACGCGTTTTCCTCTGAAAATTGGGGGCGCCCTCAAGACGAAGTGGGGTCGTTGATGGCGCTGCTCGCCGACTACTTAAAAGAGGAGCGCCACACGCTGACGGACAACCAAATCGAACTGCACACCATTGGTGCCATCGACAAGCTCCCACTGGCCGTTCGGTTGGTGCTCGGAGCCGTCAAAGAAGCGACCAAAGGCCTGCAGGGGATGCGGCTGACGCTCGCACTCAGCTACGGTGCGCGCGACGAACTGCTGCGTGCCATCCGTGGCGTCGTCACCGAACTGGGGCCGACGCGAAACGCCGGAGCCATCGACGAGGCGATGCTCGAGCGCCACCTCGACACCGCGGGCATGCCCGACCCCGACTTGCTGATTCGCACCAGCGGCGAGATGCGCATCTCGAACTTCATGTTGTGGCAGCTCGCCTACACGGAGCTGTACGTGACCGACGTGGCGTGGCCAGACTTTACGCCCGCGCATCTGCAAGCCGCGTTCGACGCGTTCGCGCAACGGCAGCGCCGCTTTGGCAAAACCGCTGCTCAGCTGAAAACCACCACAGGCGGACGGTCGACTTGAGCAACCTCACGAAACGCCTGTTGTCCGCTGTCGTCATGATCCCGCCGGTGCTGTGGGCGTTTGTGCAAGGTGGCTGGTGGTTGCGCGGCTTGGCGGTGGTGGTCGGCGCGCTGTCGCTGTGGGAGTATGGAAGCGTCGTTGCACAACATCAGCGTCGTCACGTGATCGCGATGGTCGGCATCGGCCTCATGGCACTGGTGGTCGCGATGGCAGCCGACAGCGCAACGCATGGCTTGCTCGCGATTGAGTTGGGGTTGGTGGTGCTTGCGTCGGTGTTTGTGCTGGCGCCTGGTGACGTCAACACCGCCTGGTCGCGCCTGTCGATGTTGACGTTCGGCGTCGTGTACATCGTCGTCGGCTTGTTTTCCGTCGTGCGCCTGCGCGAACTCGGCAACAGCCAGCCTTGGCCTGCGCAGGTGTGCTTTGTCATCGTGGCGATGGTTGCGACGTGGTGCAACGACTCAGGTGCCTATTTCGCGGGCAGGGCGTTTGGCAAGCACAAGATGGCGCCGCTGATTTCCCCCAAAAAAACCTGGGAAGGTTTTGCCGGTGGCGTCGTCGGTGCCGTCGCCGCACTGTTTATTGCGCGCGCCATAGCACCTGCGGTTTTTGCGCCCGCCACGCCGCTCGACTTGGTGTTGATTGGGCTGCCTGCCTCCTTTTTAGGGCCGATGGGAGACCTCACTGAGAGCTTGTGGAAGCGCAGCTTCGACGTCAAAGACAGCAGCAACATCATCCCGGGCCACGGTGGCGTGCTCGACCGCATCGACGCTGTGTTGTTCGTTGCGCCTTATGTTTTGTTGTACGTCAGCGTCATCAAGCCGCTGCTGTAAGCGTTCGCGGGTGCTTGGTTCGATTGTCCCAAGGTCGGTGAATTCGATTGTTCACCTCCCAAGGTCGGTGAATTCGATTGTTCACCTCCCAAGGTCGGTGAAACGTC
>JAYTVG010000378.1:0-5752 GCA_043744135.1 Deltaproteobacteria bacterium
ACGACCCCGCGACAACTGAGCCGTCCGATGCGACCGCGCTGTTGGTGGCAGCACCGGTGCTCGTTGTCACCAAAGTGTTGGTGGACGTCAGCGGCGCGCCGCTCGCGCCGGGTGACGCGGTGCAATACGATATCACCGTCGACAACCGTGGCACCGTCGCCGCCACCGACGTTGTCATTACCGATGTGTTGCCGTCGGTGCTGACCGATGTGGTGTTGCTCGACAACGGCGTTGACGTCAGCGGCGTGGTGACGTGGGCGGTGCCGCGCGTGGAGGCGATGAGCGCAAAGACCGTACGCGTACGCGCGGTCGTCGACGTCAGGGCTGTCGGCGGTACTGTGGTGGAAAATCAAGCAGAGGTGCGCGCCCGCGAGGTCGGTGATGCCGTCGCGTCTGACGATCCGTCCACGCCCGCACCGCTCGACGCCACGCGCGTGATCGTAGAGGCGCAAGAGAGCTTCACGGGCGGCGTCGAGCTGTTTGACGGCGACAGCGGCGCGCCCATCATCGCCGCGGTGCGGCCAAACCAACGCGTGCGCGCTCGTGTGCGCTTCACCAACGTCGGCACGCAGACGGCGCTCGGCGTGGTTTTGCGCGTGCCGTTTGTGGCCGCGCGCTACCGGTTGGACGAGACCAGCGATGCCGGCGTGATCGTGGCTGAAGCGGCGCTGTGGTCCGCGAGCCAAAACGTCGCGTTTGCGCAGCTGGCGCCCGGACAGGAGCTTGTCGTCGAGGTCGAGGGCGCCATCGCTCAGCCGATCCCCGACGACATCGACATCCCGGTGACTGGCTTTGTGACCTCGATTTCAACGACGGTGCCCGTCACCATCGGCCCCGCGCTCATGCACACGCGCAGCCGACCGGACTTGTCCGCCACCACAAAGGAAGTCTTCGACCTCGACGGTGGCTTGGCTGAACCTGGCGACGTGCTCGAGTACCGCATCACGGTGCTCAACGACGGCGGCACTATCGCCACCGATGTTCACGTCGTGGACGGCCCGCCATCGGGCACGCAATACGTCGCCGGCTCGACGCGCTTGAGTGGCGATGTCGTTGCTGACGTTGCTGGTCAGACCTCGGCGCTGACGGCTGGCGGTCTGGCCATCGGCGATGTCGAGGCGGGCACTGCGGTTGTTGTACAGATGCGCGTGCGCGTCACGCCCGACGCACCGCGCGGTCTGCGGATCGACAACCAAGCGCTGCTGCGCGCGAGCGGCATCGCCGATGCAGTGAGCGATAATCCCAGCACGCCGTCCATCCTCGGCGACGCCACCGGTATCGTCATCGGCGGTGGCACGTCGCTGGTGTTCGCAAAGACCGCCTCGCCCGTACCCGCGCGCGTTGGCACCCCACTGCGCTTTGACTTCGCCATCGAAAACGTCGGCACCGAAGCCGCTCACGACGTTGCTATCAACGACGCGGTGCCAGCAGGGACGCGCTACCGCACGGGCTCCTTGCGCGTGCAAGGCGTCGCCGCCACCGACGCTGTCGACAGAGACGGCGCTGATGCCACCACCACCGCGGTGGCGTTTCACTTTGAATCGGTGCAAGCGGGCGATGGCGTGTCGTTTAGCTTCGACGTTGACGTCGACGACGCCGCGGCGTCCGTGCAAAACCAAGCGAGCGGCACGTCGTCGGGGGGCCCGCTGATTTCCGACGGCAACCCCGGCCTCCCCGGTGCGCAGCCGACGGTGGTGGCGGTGCTCGGCCAGCGCGCGCTTTTGTTTGATGCGAACACCGCGAGCTTGGTGGATGAAAACGGCGGCGTGCTCGCGGTCGGCGACGTGGTTATCGTCGGCGCGACGGTGCGAAACACCGGCAACGAGAGCGCGCGCATCACTGCGCTAAGCTTGGCGCTCAACAACACGCTCGCTGTCGTGCCTGAGCGGCCGCTGCCCGCCGGCTTCACGTTTAACGCCGCGGCAAACGCGTTGGCGTTTTCAGGTGCGGTGCCGCTCGAGGTCCCAGCGGGGGGAAGTGTCGACGTGCGGTTTGCCGCGCGCGTGCGTGAAGCCGCGCGCACCGGCGATCGCGCTCGCGTGGTCGCAAACGCTCGCGCCTCAACCGTCGACGGCGCACTCGAGGCCGCGCTCAACCTCGGCCGCGACGAACTCACCGTCGGGCTGGTCGCCGGCGCCGGTGCCATCGAAGGCACGCTGTTTTTGGACGGAGGCGCGCGCGCCGGCACGTATGACCCCAAAGACGACGTCGCTGTGCGCGGATTTTCTGTGTTGGCGTTTTGGCGCGACGATGAATCCCCGGTGCAAACGGCCATTACCGACGCTGACGGGCGCTTCCGGTTGGTGAATGTCCCTGCCGGCCGCTATCGCTTGCAAATGCGCTCGCCCTCGGGCGCGAGCTTCGGCGAGACGGCATCCGCGGCACTGGCAGACGGCGAAGTGCGCGACACCGACGTGCCACTCGTTGCCACCGGCACTGTGTACGTGACGGGTACGCTTGAGCCCGCGCGTGGCATGCGTGTGTTCGTCTATCGCGACGACGGTGATTTAGACCCCAACAACGACGTCGCTGTCGACGCGGCACAGTTAGCGAGCGGACAACAAGGTCAGCAGGTGTCTGAGCAAGGCCTTTACCGCTTCGACGTCGAGCCGGGGCGTTACCGCTACGGAGTGACGGCGCCCGACTTGTTCACGGTGTTTCCATCTGGCGTGGCGCCAGTGTTACCCGCGCCCGACGGCAACGCGTTTGGCGCGGTCGCGACGCCTAACGCGCAAGGCGACATCAGCGACGTCGCGGTCGTGGGACGCGTGTCGCCGCCGTACGCGCTGCGTTTCGTTGCGCGCACGGACCTGCCGGCGCTTCAGCGCAATCACATTCCCGTCGACGCACTGAAGGACCAAATCGCGATTGCAAAATCCGCCGATCGCAAGCGCGCTAGCGTCGGCGACATCGTCAGCTACAGCGTCCGCGTCGACAACCGCGCGCTGTCGGGCGTGCTGTCGGATGCAGGCGGCGTCGAGCTCGTCGACACCTTACCCGCGGGCTTTCGCTTGGTGGACGACAGCTACAGTTTGGAGCGGCTCACCACTGACAAGCGCGGGCAGCTCACGCGCCACCGTGAGCGCATCAAGCGCAGCGGCACGCGCGTCATTCGCTTTGGGCCGTTTAGTCTGCGCCCGCAAACCAGCTACGAGCTGCGATACAACGTCGTCATCGGGCCCGGCACCCCTGCCGGCGAGCACACCAACAGTGCGGCGATGCGCTTGGCGCGCGGGCAAGTGCCGCTCACCGCTGAAGCGAAAGCGCGCGTCGTGGTGGTGCAAGACGCTACGTTTGATCTCGGCACCCTGCGCGCCAAAGTGTTTTGCGACGCCAATGCGGACGGTTGGCAAGATGCAAACGAGCCCGGCCTGCCAGGCGCGCGCGTCTATCTTGACGTTGGCGCGTTTGCGGACGCCGACAGCGGTGGCAAGTTGCACTTCACGGCGCTGCCCGCGGGCATGCATCTAGCGAAGCTCGACGTGCGGACCCTGCCACCCGGCACCACGGTCGCAAGCGCGCGCCAGAGTTTCTATCTGTCCGCGGGTTTGCCCGCGCAAGTCAGCTTCCCCGCGCGCTGTGTGTTCGTACCGAGCGGCGCGGTCGCTGTCACCGTGAACAGCGCAGCGTACGCACCCGACGCCGCACAACAGGTGCAGTTCACACTCGACGGCGCGGTATCGCCGGCGCGCGTCACCATGAACGGTGTCACCCTCGACGTGCCGCGCGCAGACTTGGGCCTTGGCGCGCAAGGCCAAGAGCCGACGTTTGCCGGCGCCGGCCCGAATCTCGTTGTGTCCGCGCGCAGCGACGGCGTGTTGCTCGCGCCGGCGTTGGCTTTCGCGCCACGCGTCGAAGGCGGCGCCGTGTTGGCGTGGCAGCTCGACGTCACTGACGGGCAGGGGCAGGCGGTGTGGGTGTTTGCGGCCGAGGGCGCACCGCCGCGCGAGCTGTTGTTTGATGGCCGCGATGCATCGTCTGATGCATCGTCTGATGCAGCGTCTGATGCAGCCTCAAACACCGAGCCGCGCAAGTTTGTGTTGCGCGACGGCGGCAGCTACACAGCCTCACTCACGGTGGCGTTCGCGGGAGGCGATCGCGCGACGTCAGCAGCGCGACCGTTCGCAGTGCACACCGGACAAGCGGCGGCGCCCGATCGCGAGCAAGCGATCGACGCGAGCGGTGGCGCGCTGTTTTCAAAGGAGCGCGCGAAAACGGCACGCGTCACCCCCCGCCTCGCGAGCTTCTTGCGCGCGCAAAGCGATCACATTCGCCCAACTGACGTTGTTGACGTCGCGATCCACAGCGACCCCTCCGTGCAGGCGATGGCGCAGACCGAGGCTCAAGCGCAAAGCGTGCGCGCGATGTTGGTCCAAGCCGGCGTCACGATGCAGCAGCTGACGGTGCGCGCGCTCGGTGACACGCAACCCAAGGTGCCAAATCTGCGCAGCAGGGACCGCACGAAAAACCGACGCGTCGTCGTCACCATCAAGCCCTCGGCGGTCGCTGACGCGTTCGCGGCGGTGCTCGAGGGCACGCCCGCGCACGCGACGCTCAACGCGCAGCCCCTCGCACTTGAGACCTCCGGCAGCTTTTCGCTGACGCGTTCGTTTGCGCGCGGCACCGTTGTGACGCTCGACGCGGTGCAAGCTACCGGAGCAGCGGTGCGCGTGGTCCGCACGCTTGATGGTAAGCCAATCGCGCCGCGCGTGGACGTCGCCGTGGAGCGCGGCAGTGACGTCGCGGTCAGCTACGACGTCGCCGCACAGACTGTCGTCGTCGGGCAACAGCGCATCGACGTCGAAGCGCTGCTCAGCACCACACTGTCGCCTACCGCGGTGACGGCGGACGGGCGCGGCAGCGTGGCTGCGACTGGCATCACGTTCGCGGTGTCGACACGGGTCAAAGCACAACAGTGGCGCTTGCGTGTCGTCGACGCTGCAGCTGAGAAAGACGTTGTCGTCGCCGAGCTCAGCGACACCGCAGCGGTGCCTAAGACGCTGACGTGGGACGGCAAAGACACAAGCGGCAGCGCTGTCGCAACCGACGGTCGCGAATTTCGCGCGCGCTTGATCCTCACCACCGCGGGCGGCGAGGTGTCGATTTCGCCGCCGGTGGCATTGGTGGTTGCTGCTGCACAAACGACCGCGCCGGCCGCCGCCAGCGTCGACACCTTGATCGACGATCCGATCGACAGCCGTGGCAACATCGACGCGCTCGCGCGTGAAAAGCTGGCAGCGTTCGCGCGTGCGTTGCCCGCCGATGCGCGCGTTGTGGTTGAGGTTCACACCGACGACGCGGGTACACAGCAGCAACGCCGCCTGCGCACGCAACGCGGCGCCGATGCCATCGCGCAAGAACTTGCGAAGGCAGGCGTGGCTGCGGCGCGCGTGCGTGCCGTTGGTCTTGGAAGTGACGCCCCCGTCGGACCCAATATGTCAAAGCGCATGCGTGCAAAAAACCGGCGCGCGCTGCTTCGCGTACAAAAGGAAACGATCACGGTCGCGTCGCCAGCGCTCGCGCAGCCAGCGACGCTGCGCGCCAACAGCGTCGAGGTGCCGATGGCGCACGGCGCGCTTGAGGGCGTGGTGCAACAGGTTCGCGGTAGCGACGTGGTGATCGACGTGTCCTCGCCCAGCGGTGCGCGTGCCTCGCTGCGCACGAACCCCAACAGCGCAAAGCCTTGGCAGGGCACACCGCTGGCGTTTTTAGACTGGATGCAACAACAACTGCCGGTCCCTGAGCAAACGAT
>JAYTVG010000379.1:0-5751 GCA_043744135.1 Deltaproteobacteria bacterium
TGGCCCTGGTAGCAGCAACACGGTCAACTTTGACAGCGGCGAGGGCGCGACGACGCAGTTGTGGTCGGCGGACGGCTCGGGTGCGTTTCCCGACGTCAGTGTCGCTTCCACCGTGCCATTCATCGCACCCGCCACGGCCGGTCGCTTGATTTTCGCTGGCGAGCAGCGCCTCGGCCTCACCGCGGGCGGCTTGCGCTACGCCATCGTTGACGTGACGAGCGGTGACGGCAACCTCGCGCCGACCGCGAACGCGGGTCCCGACCGCATCGTCGTTCCCGGCGCGCGCTTTCGCTTTGACACCAGCCGCTCGTTTGACCCGGACGGCGACGCGCTGACGTTTTTGGTGACGCAACAACTCGGCGCGTCGGCCGGCGTCGACGCAAACGCCAACACCTTTATTGCGCCGGACGTCACCGGCCCGTTGTTGTTTCACGTCGTCGCTGACGATGGCACCGTGCTGTCGCCGCCCGCCGCGGTGTTGGTGCTCGTGACGCCAGCTGCGGTGAACGCTGCACCGGTGCTCGACGTCGCCACTGACCTCTACGTCACTCCCGGCGAAACCTTTGCGCTCGACCTCACCGGGGCGCAGGATCCAGACAGCGGAGTGGTCGCGACCTACAGCATCTCGCAAAGCCCTGACGACGCGATCGTGTTGCTGCCAACTGCCAGTGACGCACCCGTGGTCGCTTTGGTGGCCCAAGCGGCGGGCGACGTTTACCACTTCAGCGTGAGCGCGTTTGACGACGAAGGACTCGGCGCCACCGCAACCGTGACAGCGCACGTCGAAGACGCGGGCCCCTACGTGGATCCTTCGATCGGTGACGACGTCATCGGCAACGGCACGGCGACCCTGCCTTTTCGCTCGATCAGCGCTGCGTTGCCGACAGCAGTGCGACATCGTCTGCCGGCGCTGTTGCTCGCTTCAGGTCCGCACGATGCGTTTCACGGCGCGGTTGACGGCATCGCGCTCGACGGCGGCTACCTCCGGCTCAACGGCGCGTACGAGTTCGTCGTCGGCGCTACCACTACGCTGCCGCTCGACGGTGATGTGAGCATCAACGACGGCGCGCTTCACTCGATGGAGCTGATCGTCGACAACGCCGCGACCGTCACCCTCGGCCCAAACGCGCTGCTCATGGGCAGCACCGTGACAGCGGCACCGGACCGCGGCACGCCGGTGTTGGTGGCCCGAAGCCTTGGCTTGCGCTCGCTGCGCGACACCGTGGTCGATTGCCGTGCGGGTTTTGGCGTCTGTGTCGCCGTTGGCGAAGGCGCGGTTGTGCGTATGGTCGACAGTTCCATCAGCGCTGGTGCGGGCGACGCCGTCGCTGTCTCCTGCCTCACCAGCACCGTCATCGCGCTCACCTCTGAGTTGACCGGAGGCGCCACGGCTGCAACGTCGTCGACGGCGCTGACGGCTTCAGGCTGCACGCTGGTGCTCGATGCCAGCCACGTCACCGGCGGCGGCGGTGCACTGAGTCGTGGCGTCGTGGCACAACAAAGCGGACTTGCGACCGATGGCGCTTCGGTGATCGACGGTCGCACCAGTGGCACGGGTGATTGCGTGGCTGTCGATCTCAGCGGCGGCGATCAATCAAGCGTGATCGCAGCGACATTGAGGGCGAGTGCCAGCGATGAGCCAGTCGTCGCCGATGTTGCGCGCGGCCTCGTCAGCACCGACGCCCGCGTCGCACTTAGCGGCGCGTCCATCACAGTGCGCTCACTCGCTGCTGCGACCGCGGTGTTCGCGAACCATGGGCGCTTACAGCTCGATCATGTGAGCATCACCGTCACCGCACCGAGCGGTGCCGCCGTCGAGGTGGATGATGCTGACTTGTCGATCGCCGCTAGCACGCTCGACGCGCCGACGACCATCCACGCGCTCGGGATGACGGTGCCTGTGGTCGTTGAGCAGTCGACGCTGCTGGCAAGCTCTGCGTGCGCGGATGCGGGCGCCGCGACGTTGTTGTTTTCCGAGGTCGACGCACGCCTGAGCTCCAGCGCAGTGGGGTCCAGCGTGACGGGCATCCTCGGTCAAAGCGTGACGCTCGATCGCACCACCGTGCGCGCCGACGGCGACAGCGTGGTGGCGGTCTCGGCGCAGGACTTCAGCTGCGTTCGCAGCACCGTGTTGGCGGTCGGCGTCACCGGCGCGACGTCGGTGCAGGTGTCGGGCACTTCGCAGCTGGTTTCAAGCTTCATCAGCGCTACCGCCATCAACAGCGTCGGCGTCGTGAGCACGGGTGACGACGGTCCGTTATTGAAGCACGCGACCGTCATCGCGGGGGTCGGTATTCAGACGCAAAGTGACGCCACGCTGCTCAACAGTGCGCTGTCGGGAAACCCAGCCATTGTCTCGAGCGCGGCGGCACCATTTTTTCAAGCCGTCGGTGTTGCGTTCGGCGCCTCAGGCGTGTTGGTGCGCACCTCTTTGGGTGACCTCGCGGCGATAACGTCGGTGCAAGACGCCGGCTGCGCGCTTTGCTTCACGACGGACCTTGCTGTGCTTGTCGACGCCACAGGGCACCTCGTGCCGGGCGCAAACGCGCTCGTCGGCGCCGGCGAGCGTTCGGTCAGCACCATCGACGACATCGACGGCGAGCTGCGCGACGAGGCCCCTGACGTCGGTTGCGACGAGCGCCTGTAGGCTGAAATGGCGACGGCACCCGAAGGTGCCGCGCGCCGACTTCAGTGATCGGTCTTAACAGCGCTACGACTCCGCACCACGTCGTAAAAACGCCGGAATGTCGTACTCGTCGTCCTCGCCCAGATTCGACATGGCGAGCGCTGCGTCGCGGTGCACGCTGCGTTTCGCAGGACGCGCATCATCCATTTTCGCTGGTGAACGCTGCAATTCGCCCTTCGGTAGCGCGTCACGCAGCTCGTCTTCGACGGGTGGCAGCATCGCGATCGCACCACGTCGCTGCGCCATCTGCGGGGTGACGGCGACGACCGCGGGCTGAGCATGCGGCGCGCTCGCAGCCGACGGCAGCGGCACAAGACTCGACTGCACGGTGGCCGGCGGTGGCCCCTCGTGCATGTCGGCGCGCTCCTGGGCCGTCATCCCCGTCAGCGGCAACTCAGCTTGCGGTAGCGCGCCGCGCATCGGCTTGCCCTCGCGCCAGCCGTTTCGGATGTACGTCGGCACGTCCGGATCGGTGCGCTGTTGCGCCGCTGCTGGTGCGTGCGTCGATGTGTTTTGGTGCTCGGCATCGCGGCGCGATTTCTCAAAGCCGGTGGCTATCACCGTGATTGCCACGTCATCGCCCAAGGTCTCGTCGACCACATAGCCAAAGATGATGTTGGCGTCTTCGTGCGCTTCGCTGGTGATGAGGGCGATCGCTGCGTTCACTTCATGAAGCGTCAAAGTGGCTCCGCCGGTGACGTTCACCAAGATGCCGGTCGCACCGCGGATGCTCACTTCCTCTAGTAACGGGCTGCAGATCGCTGCATTCGCTGCGTCGATCGCCCTTTTGTCGCCGGTGCCGCGGCCGATCCCCATCAGCGCTAGTCCTTGTGCGCTCATGACGCTTTGCGCGTCTGCGAAGTCGACGTTGATGACGCCTTGCTGCGTGATGATGTCGGAGATTCCCTTGACGGCGTTAAACAGCACCTGGTCCGCCATCTTGAAGGCATCGAGCATCGACGTTTCACTGCCGCACAGCGACAACAAGCGATCGTTTGGCACGATGATGAGCGTATCAACCGCTGTCTTAAGTGCTTCGATGCCGCGCTCTGCCTGCTTTTTGCGGCGGTTGCCCTCAAAGGCGAACGGCTTCGTCACCACGCCCACGGTCAACGCGCCCTGACGGCGCGCCACGTCTGCGATGATCGGCGCAGCCCCGGTACCTGTGCCGCCGCCCATGCCGGCAGCGACGAACACCATATCGGCGCCGTGCAACAGCTCCTCGATGCGATCGATGCTCTCTTTGGCAGCGCCGGCACCGACGTCAGGCTTGGCGCCCGCACCGAGGCCCTTCGTGCTGCCTTGCCCCAGCTGCAAGCGCGTCTGCGCCTTTGACATCTCGAGGGCTTGGCAGTCGGTGTTGCCGACCAAGAAGTCGACACCGGCGATGCCGCGATCGATCATGTTGTTGATGGCGTTGCCGCCGCCACCACCGACGCCGACGACTTTGATGCGGGGACCATTTTTGTGGTTGTCTTCGAATTCGATCACGTGAAACTCCGATGGCTGGTGCAGTGCGTTAAGCGGGTCACCGACAATGCGATGAGCAATAGTTTGACGCATGCAAAGGTGAAAAACTTTGAAACTAAAAATTCCGTCACTGCGCGACGATGCTGCGGCGGTCTGAAGTCATCGGCTTGAGGGATGAAGCCGAATTCACCGACCTTGGGAGGTGAACAAAGCAATTCATCGATCTGGGTCGATGGCCAATGAAACTACAGGACGTCTTCGAGCCATGCGCTCATGCGCTTTTTCACTTTCGTGTAGATGTTTTCATCGCGGGCGCGAAAGTGTCGCGGATCGTGCATTTGTTGCGCGCCGTACATGAGCAAGCCAACGCCCGTTGCGTACATCGGGCTTTTCACAACGTCGACGAGGCCGCCCACATGTTGCGGAACACCGAGGCGGACCGGCAGTCCGATGACTTCTTCTGCGACCTCGGCCATCCCCGGCAACAGCGTCGCACCACCGGTCAGCACAACGCCGGAGGCGAGCAATTCAGTGAGCTTCATTTTTTCGATTTCGCGTTGCACCAGCTCGAAGATCTCGACGACGCGGGGCTCCAAAATGTCACCGAGGATCTGACGCGACAGCTCGCGCGATTTGCGACCACCGATGCTTGGCACTTCGATAGTTTCGCCAGTTTTGATGTGTTTTGTCGACGCACAGCCCCAGCGGCGTTTGATCGCCTCCGCCTCTTCTTGCGGCGTACGCAAACCGACCGCGATATCATTGGTCATATGCTGTCCGCCGATTGCGATCACACTCGTGTGCTGAATTGCGCCCCCGTGGAAGATCGCGATGTCCGTGGTGCCGCCGCCGATATCGACGAGCGCTACGCCGAGTTCCTTTTCGTCTTCGGACAGCACGGCAAGCGCGGACGCGAGCTGTTCTAACACGATGTCTGAGACGTTGAGGGCACACTTTTGGGCGCACTTCACGATGTTTTGCGCGCTGGTCACGGCGCCTGTGACGATGTGAACCTTGGCCTCGAGCCGTACCCCCGACATCCCGAGCGGCTCGCGGATGCCGTCTTGGTCGTCGATGACAAACTCTTGCGGCAAGATGTGGATCACTTCACGGTCGACGGGAATCGCCACAGCCTTGGCTGCATCAATGACGCGCTCAATGTCCGCTTCAGTCACTTCGCGCTCTTTAACTGCGACAATTCCATGGCTGTTGAAGCCACGAATGTGACCACCGGCAATGCCGGCGTACACCGAATCGATCTCGCACCCGGCCATGAGCTCGGCTTCTTCAACCGCCCGTTTGATGGAGCCGACGGTGCTTTCGATATTGATGACACAGCCTTTGCGCAGTCCCTTGGACGGCGCGGTGCCGATGCCAACAATGTCGATGCCCTCCGGCGTGACCTCGCCTACGATGGCACAGATCTTCGTTGTTCCGATGTCTAGCCCGACGACGAGATTTTCACGTCGAGGAATCCGTCTTTGTCCCATGTTTTACCTCTGCTGGGGGCAGCTCTCGCGACCCCGCGTCATTCCGCTGCTGCGGTTTATTCACACCACCAGCCGCATGTGTCTCCACATTCGGCCAGAGACGAA
>JAYTVG010000380.1:0-5740 GCA_043744135.1 Deltaproteobacteria bacterium
CCGGCTAGGTCGGGGTCCAGGGGGCCGACCTTGGGCCCCCGGCGGGTCCAGGGCAGCGCCCTGGAAACAACTCAGCTCGACGGAGTCGAAATTAAACCAGCCCGCGAGCGGGAGCGGGCGCTCACGTGCGAGCATGACGGCCGCAAACGCCTGCGTCACTTAAGCTACGATGTCAGCGCGGACGTCTTCACGGTGGTGGCGCGGGTGGGCCCGGCGCGCGCGATGATGTCGACGTGCAGCGCCTTGCGTAAGCCAAGCGCGAACACCACCTCGGTGGTGACAAACAACGGCCCGATCAACAAACCAACCAGGTCGTCGACAAACGCGGGCTTTTTGCCTTCAAAATAATGCCCGACGAACTGCACCACCCAGCCGACCGCGAACAAGCCGATCCCCGCCCCCAACCACACCGCGGTGGAGTGCGCGCCGCACTGCGCGCCGACCCATACGGCAGCCGCGAACAGCGCCGCCATCAACGCCCCTAAACGAACGTCCATCGCGCAATAAAACACCACGGCGCCCAGCGCTGCCACGCTCGCCAGCGACACCCGCACGTCGGCGACGCTGCACATTGGGCGCGCCAACAACGTCGTGACGCCAAGCACGATCATCGGCACGCCGACCAAGTGCGTGGCGATGTTGCGGCGATCGCGATGGTACGTGGCGTATTGCGACAGCTGGTCGGTGAGCGTTTTCATGCGGGCTCCAAGCGTGCGAGTGACCAACCTCGCATCAAAGTAGGTCACCGGCCGCCGGAGGTAAACACAGCAATGCCACGCGTGCGCCGGCACGTCGGCTACATCGCAAACACCAGCTGCACGCGCAAGCGCAGCGCGGGGTTGAGCCCGCTTGGATCTTGCGTCAACAACACACCGCCGTCAGTTTGCAACTGCGCGTTTTGGCCAAAGAACATCAGCGAGTTGCCGAGCACGATCTCGTGCAGATCGTTGTCGTCACCGTCGACCGCGATGAAGTCGTAGCGCAGTGCGGGGTGAAACATCTCCGCCAGCACCATGCCCACCTGCGCATGCGCGCCGATGGCCTCAAGTGCTTGATCAAAACTGCCCTTGCCGTTTTGTTTCGCCGACACAAACACCGCGGCTGACGCGTCGACGTGCATGATCTTCACGATGGCGTCGAGCTGGGCGCGCGACAACCCCGCCGGCTTGTCCCCAAGCGCCACCCCCTCAAGCACGCTGCCAGCGACGCCAAAGCGCAGCTCGCCACCGTCGATATCGGCCTCCGTATAGCCTTTGACGTCGCCGTAGTTGTAGCCGACGCGCGCCACCAGCGTGGGCGTCAACAGCGCGGGCACGTTGCTCAGTTTCACCTCGTCAAGCGTGCCTAAGCCAGTGGTGGTGTCGACGACCGCCACACCCGAAACCTTGGGCTTGTCGCTGCTGCCATCAAACACGCCAGCGGCGTATTCGAGCGTGGGGGATTTTTCGTAGTCGTTGTGCACCATCACGCCGATGTCGCGACCGCCGCCGAAAAACGCGTTCGTGATCGAACGGTCGACGAACTCTTGCTTCCAATCCGACGTGACCTCTTGGCGGTTAAACGGTCGCTTGAATTGGCCGGCGCGCACCGACACCGCACCCGGGATGAACTCGCTGTTGACGAAGGCATCTTTGACAAAGAAAAAGCCCTGGCCACCCTCGAGCTTGAGCTGAAAGCTCAGCGCCTTGCTAAAGACGTTGCCACCGAGCTCCAACTGCGCGCGCTGCACCGCGAACGCCAGCTTGTTGTTGGCAAGCACCTTGCGGTCACCACCCTCAAACGTCAGCCGCGGCTGCAGCAGGGCGCGCACCTTGAGCTTGTTAAGTTCGTCGCCAGTGGCGATAAAAAAACCGTCCTTGTAGCCCGCGACGAACGCCGCAGGTGTTGGCTTGGCCTCGACGACGGGCTCAGCTGCTGGCACCGGCACCGCGGGCGGCGTCACGGCTGGCGTCACGATTGCGGGCGGCTGCTCAACGGCTGCTGGAGGTGTGTCGTGCAGCACCGGTGCGCTGGGAACGTTTGGGATCACCACTTCGCTGCCGGCGGCTGCCGGCACGGGCTCGGCGACCGGCGGATCCGCCGCGCGTGCGGTAGTGGTGACAAAGGCGAGGGCCGCCAAAGACAGCGAGACGGGGTGCAACATCGAGGTTCTCCTTGAAAAATGGACCGATTTTTTGCTCGGCATTCGGGCACGCTAGCGAGCGCCGATGACATTCGCGTGTCGGTGCCATCACGGCCCGATATCACCCAGCGTGCCGGCCACCGATCGGGGCCATGAAATGGTGCGAAGCCGGTGCGTACCTAGCGGGTGAACAATCGTCGAGCGCGGTTTTGAGCGGCTTTGCGTTGACGCAGACGTATGGCTCCGCTACCTCCGCGCTGATCGCAACGACGTGATCCACAGCTAGCCCATCGTCCGCCTGCTCGATTGTCGTGCGGGTTTTTTAAAGGTCGAGGGCGACCACGTCGACAAAGGTTTGTCATGTCCCGCTACACTGGCCCCCGCCTTCGGCACATCCGCCGTTTAGGCACCCCGATTCCCGGCTTGATGCGCACGGATCCGGATCTGCGCCGTCCGTACCCTCCCGGACAACACGGCCCCACCAAGCGCAAAAAACTCAGCGACTACGCGCTGCGCTTAATGGAGAAGCAAAAGCTTCGCTTGCACTACGGCTTGGGTGAGCGCCAGCTGCGCAAATACGTCGCGCAAGCCTTCGCCACCAAGGGCAACTCGGGCCACGTGCTGTTGCAGCTGCTGGAGCGCCGCTTGGACAACGTGGTGTTTCGCGCCGGTTTCGGTGCTTCCATGGCCGCTGCGCGCCAAGTGGTTTTGCACCGTCACCTGACGGTCAACGGCAAGCGCGTCAACATCGCCAGCTACCAGCTGCGCCTCGGTGACACCGTGCAGATCCATGAGAAGTCCAAGATGAAAGAACGCCTGGTTGAGGCGCAAAAAGATCCGAACAACCTCAAGGTGCCGGACTATTTGGAGACCACCGACGGCATCATCAAGCTCAAGCTCATGCCGGGGCGCGACAGCGTCCCACTCGAGCTCGATCCGCAACTGATCGTTGAGTACTACTCGGGCAAATAACCCCCGACCGACCGTCGACGGTAAAAAAGCCACCCGTGCGGGGTGGCTTTTTTTTGCGCGTTTTTCGAGCTGCACGCGCGATGCACATCGATCGGTGTGGCGCCGACGACACCTCCCAAGGTCGGTGAATTGACGAGACACCCAAACAGGAGACCGGCACCTAGGGGACTGCGACCGCCGCTGTGGCACAGCCCTTGTTGTCTTTCGCGTCGCTGTTGACTTGCAAGCGCAGCGCCCCCGACGACGACAGCGTCCAATTGTACACGCCAGCGTGCGTGTAGTTGTACACCAGCGGCACCGGCGGCAACGACGCAGCCATGCCGGCGTAGTCGACGATAGCAACCTCGCGTCGGTCCTGCGCGCTGCTTGGGCGGTAGGCGTCGCTCGCGTCTAAAATCGGCCCCGGTGGACTGCCAAGCTCGCGCCAGCGCAGCGGGATGTTGCCCGGCAGCGTGCCGGTGACGCGGACGCATTCGTGGCGCGCACCCGCCGCCACCGGCGCCACCACGTTGCCACCGACGTTGTAGATGTCGCCCGCCCGCAACGCAGCACGGGTGTCAAACACGCGCGAGGTGTTGCTGGCGCGGTCCGCGTACACCACCCAAATGCGTGACGCCGCGGCGCGTGCCGGCACCGACAACCGCAGCGCGTCCCCGCGGTTGCGCGCGTAGACTTGCACGCCGTCGAGCCAAATCTCGTCGCTGGTGTCGTCGACGAGCAGCACCGCGCTCGCTGGTGTTGTCGAGGTATCGGCAGCGAATTCGCTTTGCCAAAAACGCGCAAGTGGTCGCAGCGACGACGGCAGCGACGACACATCAAGCGCACGACCCCACGCCACGCGACGCGCCGGCAACCACAGCGCGGCGTCTTTGCGCAGCTGCCCCGCCGCCGCCATAAACGCCACCGTGCGCGCGCCCGACGACGACGAGCCGGTTAGATCCGTCGACAGTTGTGCATCGAGCGCTGCCAGCGTCGTTGTGTACGCAAGCGCCACCTCCTCGGCAGCCGCACCCTCGCCCGACGTCGACGCGCCAGCGTACAGCGCGCGCTCGCTCGGCAACGCGCGACCGCCATACAACCACAACGGTATGCCGTTGCCGTCGCTGACGTTGATGCGGTTGCCCGTCCACACCAGCGGCCCGCTGAGCGTTTTTTCGATGGCGGGGCCGCCCGCGCGCGCCGCCCGCCACGCGAGCGCGGGGCCGTCGATGCTGATGCGCGCGAGCTCGTCGTCGGTGCGGTAGACACGCACGGTCAAGCACGCGCCTGGCTGCGGCGTGACCAGCAGCGCGCCGCGCCACGGATCGGGCAATGCCACCGGCACCGCCACCGTGCGCGCATGCGGAACCGCAACGGTGTAGGTCGTGACGCGCTCGTCGATGACGAGCTCGCTGTCGCCTGCAACTGCGCGCGCCCCCTGCCACCAGCCGCTGAGCGCGGGCCCGAGGGTGCTTTTGAGCATGGGCAACACCACCGCCACCGGCTGGCCATCCACGGCGCACACCGGTGCGGCCTGCGCAAGCAGCGCCGTGAACATGACGGTGAATCCCATCAGCCCTCCGAGCGCGGCGATTGCGCTGACGCCAAACCGACGTTACGGCGCCACGGTAGCGACGTACACCGCGGTGTTTCCCTTCACCTGCAACACCACCGCGGGTTTGACCGCATTGCGTTTGTCGTCGAGGGTGATGTTGCCGGCCACGCCCGGGTGGTCCTTGGTGCTGGCGATGGCAGCCGCGAGCGCCGCGCCCTCGGTGCTGCCGGCGCGTTCGATGGCGCGCACCGCGACCATGGCGGCGTCGTAGCCAAGGGCCGCCAGCGAGTCGGGCATCTTGCCGTCGTATTTCGCTTTGTAGTTTTTGATGAAATCCTGCACGCGGGGGCTCGGGTCTTCTGCTGAGTAGTGGTTTGAAAAGTAGCTACCTTCAATCGCGGTACCGCCGAGTTCGTAGAGCTTTTCTGATTCCCAGCCATCGCCGCCCAGCAGCGGCACCTTGACGCCGAGCTCACGCGCCTGGCGCGCGACCACGCCGACGTCGGTGTAGTAGCCGGGCACGTAGATGGCTTCGGGTTTTTTGCCTTTGATCGCCGTCAGCTGCGCGCGAAAATCGGTGTCGCCTTGGCTAAACGCTTCTTCCGCCACGATTTTGCCGCCGAGTTTTTGCACCGCTTGCGAAAACACCGACGCCAAGCCGAGCGAATAGTCGCTCTTGTTGTCCTTCAAGATCGCGAAGGTCTTCAGCTTGAGGTTCTCGCTGGCGAACTTCGCCATCACGTAGCCTTGAAAGGGATCGATAAAGCAGACGCGAAAGATGCGGTCGCCCACTTCGGTCACCTTCGGGTTGGTCGACGAGGGCGAGATCATCGGGATGCCGGCGGCCTGCGCTTTGGGCGCCATCGCGAGCGAGTTTGTCGAGGCCACTTCGCCCAAGATCACCTTGACGTTGTCTTGCGTGATCAAGCGCGTCACCGCGTTTGCGGCCTCTTCCGGCTTGCCTTGGTCGTCGTACACGCGCACCGCCAGCTTCATCTTTTTAGCGCCGACGTTGACACCGCCGGCCGCGTTGACCTCGTCAAGCGCCATCTGCACGCCGTCTTTCGTGGAGATGCCGAAGGTCGCTTGCTGGCCGGTGAGCGAGCCGACCT
>JAYTVG010000381.1:0-5719 GCA_043744135.1 Deltaproteobacteria bacterium
ACGTCGCCCTGGCACTTTGGCGAATTGTGAGCGGTACGCTTCGATGCGGATGGCACGCGCAGCCTGCAACGCTTTGAGCTGTGCCGCGCGCGTGGCTGCGTCCGCGGCATCAAACGACTCCGCGATGGTGGCCGGCCCGCTTGGAGGCGTGGTGTCGGTGTCGGCGCCACCCACGGGCCCTGGCGCATCGTCAGGGGCAGGCACACCGGCTGGTGAGGCAACCCCGCACGCGCACATCAGACCGCTCAACACGAAGGCAAAAGCGAAAACGCGATGGTGCATTGTGACTCCCGAACGTTTCACACCCTAGCGCGGTCTTGATCTCAACCGGCAAGTCGGACCATGAAGCGCTGCGCAGGCCTGCGCTTAAGACACGCGCGGTGTGACACCGCGAAGGACCAACATGTTCACTTTGCGTCAACGTCTCCGCTACGCCTTCGACAACACCCTGTCCAAGGGCACCATCGCACTCATCGCGTGGCTCGCCATCGTGTCGCTGGCGGCCATCGCCGTGCTTGCGTTGTTGGTGGTGCTAACGGGCGCGCGACCGCCTGAGGCCGAGCCGATCTCTTTTGGCGAAGCGTTGTGGGGAAACCTGATGCGCACGCTCGACGCCGGCACCATGGGCGGCGATCAAGGGTGGGGCTACCGCGCCTTGATGTTTTTGGTGACGCTGTTGGGCATCTTTGTGTTGTCGACGCTGATCGGCGTGTTGTCGTCAGGCCTCGAAAACCAACTGGATCGTTTGCGCAAAGGGCGCTCGCGCGTCGTCGAGGTCGATCACTCGGTCATTTTGGGGTGGTCCGAGCAGGTCTTCCCCATCATCTCGGAGTTGGTCGAGGCCAACCGCTCGCGCAAGCACGCGTGCATCGTCATTTTGGGCGACAAAGACAAAGTCGAGATGGAACAGGAGCTGCGCGATCGGATCTCCGACTTCGGCTCCACACGCGTGGTGTGCCGCAGCGGGGTGCCGACGGAGCTCGGCGATCTACACATCGCGAGCATCGACTCCGCCCGCAGCATCGTGTTGCTCGCACCGCAAAAAGATGGCGTTGACGGCAGCGAGCCAGACGTCGACGTCATCAAAGCGCTGCTCGCGATCACCAACAACCCGAAGCGCCGCGAGGCGCGGTACCACATTGTCGCGGAAATTCGTGATCCCAAAAACCACTCGGTCGCGCAGATGATCGGCAAAGACGAAGTGGAGCTGGTGCTGGTGGGCGACCTCATCGCGCGCGTCACGGCGCAGACCTGTCGTCAAAGCGGCTTGTCGGTGGTGTACCAAGAGCTGCTCGATTTCGGTGGCGACGAGATTTACATGAAAGAGGAGCCTGCGCTGCACGGCAAAACCTACGGTCAGGCGCTGTTCGCATATGGCGCATGCTCGGTCATCGGCGTGGCCAAACACGGCGAGCAGCCCGTAGTCAACCCGCCGCACGACACCGTGTTGCACGCCGGTGACAGGCTGATCATCGTCGCGCAGGACGATGACGCCATCAAGTTTGGCGCGCCGCCAAGTCCGCCGACGATGAACTTGGTGACGCTGTCCGATCCGCCACCACAGCAGCCAGAGAAGACCTTGATCTTGGGTTGGAACTGGCGCGCGACAAGGATCATCAACGAGCTCGACAATTACGTGTCCGCGAACTCGATCGTGTGGGTTGTGTGTGACGGTGGCGACGTGCGCGAGACGCTCAAAGACCAATGCGCAGGCCTGAAGCGCACCACTTTGCATCTCAAACAGAGCGACACCACCGACCGCGGTGTCCTAGACGATCTCGACATCCCCGGCTTTGATCACGTCATCGTGCTGTGCTCTGACGGTATGGACGCACAGCGTGCTGACTCAAAGACCCTCATCACGCTGCTTCACTTGCGCGACATCGCGCAAAAAAGTGGCACGCACATCGCAATCGTCAGCGAAATGCTCGACATGAAAAATCGCGAGCTCGCCGCAGTCACAAACGCGGACGACTTCATCGTCAGCAATCGCCTGGTGTCGTTGATGCTCGCGCAGATTTCGGAGAACAAATCGCTCAACGGCGTGTTCGCCGACCTGTTTCGCTCCGAGGGCAGCGAGCTGTATCTAAAGCCCGCGAGCGCTTACGTGAAATCCGGCGCGGCGATGAATTTTTCGACGGTCGTCGAGGCGGCGGCACAGCGCGGTGAAAGTGCGCTCGGCTACAAGATCGCGGCGCACTCATTGGACGCGTCTAAAAGCTACGGTGTCGTCGTCAATCCAGAGAAAGGTACCATGGTGACGTTCACCGCGAAGGACAAAGTCATCGTGCTGGCCGACAGCTAAAACGCGTAGCGCATGCCGCACGCGAAGGCGTGCACGACGCCGCTTGAGCGATAGTTGCCCACCGGGTCGCGCGGTTGTTCTTTGAGGGTGTTGCGCGGCTCCAACACTTGCGCTTGGTAGCCGAGATCGAAGTCGACGGGCTGCGCCACCACCAGCGGCAGGTCGACGCGAACGCCGACACCGGCTGCGAACACGTGCGCGCGCGAGTCGACGATGTTGGTGCCGCTGGTTTGATCGGGCACCGGCGTGGGGCGCAACTGGTACCCAGCGCGCAACGCCAAGACGTCGCGAAACAGCCGCCCCTCGATGCCAACTTTGAACACCAGCGTGTCTTGGAAGCCGACGTCGCGAATGCGCTCTTCGCTGGGTGCGGGCGCGTCAAGCGTGCTGTCGAGGCCGGTTTCGGTCAACAGCGGCCCCGACAGATCGACGTTTGCTTTGAGGTACGGTGGCGGCGCCTGACTCCAAAACAAATAGCCCACGTCCACGTTGGCGGTGATGCGGTCAAACACGTCGAAACTCAGTCCCGCTGCGATGGTCCGCGGCTCATAGTTCGCGAGCACGACGTCATTGACGCGCGCGGCGATGCCAGTGCCCTCAAAGTCCAAGGCGGCCGGCAGCTGTGCATCAAAGTGCGTCGGCTCGCGCCACACCAGCGCCGCTCGGCCGACCACGACACCAACAACCCCCAGCGGCCCGACGAGGACACCGGCTTGCGGCGCGAGCGTGCCGTATTGGTAAGCATCGACGGCTTGGCGCGTGAGGCGGCTGCGCACCACGTCGACAGCGACGTCCACCTCGCCGCCTTGGCCGGCCCCAAAACGCACACCGACCCCGATAGAGATGAAATCAACCACACGCACCGCGATGGCCGCAGCCAAGTCGTAGTGTTCGGTCGATGCGTCGTAGACGTGAAAATACGGTTGCGCGGGATCGTGCGCGCGTCCTCGCACCAACACCAAGTGCGGAAAGTAGCTGAACAACGCCACCGACACGCGGTTGGACGCGATGATGTCGACGGGCAACACCACACCGATAGCCATCCCCGTCACCGGTGATGCGGTGGCGGCGTGCAGCGCTTGACGATTGAGCGCGGTGATGGCGAGCATCGGCACTGACAACACGTAGTCAAAGCTCATGCGAACCGATGCAGCGTGCGCGCTGGCCGCGGGGTTGGTGTGCGCGAGGACGGCGCCGTCGACGTCGGCGGCGTCCGCGTGCGCCATCGCCAGGGTGCGTGCGTCGGGGGCGAAGGTCTCCGGCGTGCCGTTGGCGCGTGCCGGCACAGCGACCAACAGCAGCCCCGCGACCACCACCGCCGGCGACTTCATGGGAAGCACACGCCGAGGGCGTCGACGAAACCAAACAGCTCCGACACCAGGCCACGTCCCCGCAGCGCGAGCGCGGTCCGCACGACGGTCGGTGCGTGTTCGGGTGCGATGAAGCGCGCCAGTACCCGCATGACATCGTCGGCGAGGCCCGGGTGTTTTGCGAGGGACACCGCGAGATCGATTGCCAACGGTCGAATCTCTGGGATGGCCGCGTCGTTTGCGACCGCAGCGACGTCGTTGACGAAACCAAACGCGCCTAGGCCTTGAATCGTGAGCCAATCGTACACCATCGCGGCGATGTCCCGATGCGCGTCGTTGTCGTCGATGCAGGTCAACATCTGCTTGATGGAGGCAAACGCTTCGTCGTCGGCCTGCATCGGCAACATCACCACCTGCAACAGCGCCCTGACGGCGTCTTGCGCTGGTGGCGTCGTTAGCCGCGGCAACAACACCCCGTCAATCACGCTGCGGGTATACTGCGCGTCGAAATTGGGTGCGGCGATATCTTGCGCGACCAGGTGCACCAACAACTGCAGCGCTTCGCGTCCCACGTTGATGGTTTGGTCGGCGGCGTCGTCGCTACTGGCGTCACTGAACTCGATGGTGGAAAAGGCCTCGCGCACTTCAGCGATCGCGAGTGCTGCTTGCGCCACATCAACGACATCTGACAGCCACGGCTTGTCGCCGGCACCGCGCGCCACCAACGTGCGGCTGTGGTCTGGCTGCAGCACCACCTCAAGCGACAACAAGCGCGCCGCAGACGTGAGCGTGGCTGCGGCCGCGCAGTCGAGCATCGCCGCGTGCAGCGCGTCGACGGGGCCGCGGTGCGGCTGCGTGTAACGGCCGCTGCCGTCGACGTAGTGCAAGATCTCCGCGGCGTATGCGCCAAGCGACCCGAGGCCACGGTCGGCGGGCACAGCGTCGAGGGCATCACGCGTGGCTTGATCGGCGTCGTGGGTGATGGCGATGAGCGCCGCGAGCACCACCTTGATGCCGTGTTCGGTGCCCAGCACTTGCTGCACGATGGTTCGCGTCGGCGCGAACTGTGCATCCGCGAGCGCGCCTTTGGTGCCCTTAAGCACGTCGTCAGCGGCGGGGCACTGCGATGTCGAGGACGTGGCGACGAAGGGCGCGCGCGTGCCTTGCGCCCCGCAGCTGATGGCCGTCATGCAGACGCATACGATGGCGCACAGGCGCGCGGTCCGATTGCTCATCACGCGCTACTGAAGCACATCAACCCCGCCGCGCAATCGCTATTTGAGCTTGGAGTTGATGCGGAAAAATTCGTTGTCGCGCAGCTCGACGGTGAAGCTCTCGCTTTTGCCGCGCGGCGCGCGCACCAGCACGTTCCACAAGCCCGGCGGCAGCGGATAGCGGTCCAAGTTGGCGGTGCGCGCCACGTCGACGTTGTCGATGCGCACGCTGGCGCGGCGAGGCGCGTCGATCGTCAGGCCTGAGCGCGCCATCGGTTTGCACTCAAGCTTGATGGTTTCTTGTGCCTCCGCATGCCCGTTGGCGCGCAGTTTCGCGGTGAGCTGCGCGCATCCCGGTCGCTCCAAGCGCAACTCCGCGACGCGATTTTGCGTCAGGACCACCTGCAGCCTGCCATCTTTGTCGCGCACCGGCGCGCCGGTGACGACGACCAACGCGTCGCGGGGCTCCGGAACAATCGTGTACACCGTCGTCGACGTCGGCAAGGCAAAGCGCCACACCGCGGCATCGTCGACGACGCGCGACACCTCGAAGACCTGAAAGCCTTCGCGCACAAGCTTGAGGCGCACTGACGCGCCGACCACCAAGCGCGGTAGCGTCAAGGGTGTCGTCGACGCGAGCGGGCGTTCGTCGAGATACACCTGTGCGCCCGACGGCTCGGTTTCTAAGCGCACGTCGTCACGCGAGCGCTCAAGGGTCACGTCGACACGCGCGACCACGCCCTGAGTGACTTCGACCGATTTCGTGACCGCCTCAGCACCCGGCGAACGAAACGCCAGCTCGTGTCGTCCGGCGCCGATGGCGACGGCGCACGGCGTTTGCACACACAACACGCGCGCACCTTCTTTGACCTCTGCTTGGCGCGGTTGCG
>JAYTVG010000382.1:0-5715 GCA_043744135.1 Deltaproteobacteria bacterium
GAGTTGCACGCCTTCGTCAGCGCTCAGATTGATGGTCCTTACCATCCCCACCCGGCAAATCCGCTCGTGCGTGACGTGAGGTGCGCGCGCCCCGCCGGCCCGTTTGTTCGCACCGGCACGGTACTGATTCGTCCAGCACAAGACTGCGCACGGGGCTACGGGCATCAAATTCGCTTCATGCAAGTGACGACCCTGACGCCGACCAGGTACGCAGAAGCGCTGCACAGCGTGATGCCGCCGAATTGGTACGCGGGCAACTCCGGCACCCACACCTACAGCAGCGTCGACGGGGTGGTCGCAGTGGACGCGAGTTTTCGCGTGGCGCGCGCGTGAAAATCGGCTTTGTCACAGGGCGCGAGGGGCACCTGCACGACGGCGTGCTTCACACCGACGCGGGCCTCGGTCGGCTCATCGACGCGTTGGCGCCGCACGCAACGTCGATGACGGTCGCGGCGTGCATCAGCCCCGAACGTCGCGCGCATCACGACCACGCCACCACGGTGAAAGCGAGCAGTGTGCGCGCACTGCCGGTGATGCAGTCAACCGTGCGCGCGCTGCCGCACGGAGCCATTTGCCGCGCCCAGATTGCGCACGTCGAAAGCGTCAGTGATGTCGTTATCGTGCAGCTGCCGTTCGCGCCGCCGTGGGCGCTGCTCCCGAGCCGGACGCCGCGCGTCTACCACGCGTGCGCCGACACCCCGCGCATCGTGCGCGCGTCGCCGTACCGCAAAGGCTTGCAGCGGGCAGCGGCGATCGTGTTCGCGGACTTCATGCACAGTTGGCAGCGCGCGCTGGTGCGTGAACGCAACACCGCGGTCGTCGCCAACGGCGATGAGTTGTTGCAGCGCCTTTCAGCTGTGCGCGGCACCGCCGTGGTGTCGTCGACGTTGACGCAGGCCGAAGTGGACAGTGTCAAGCGCACGCGACCCAAAGACGCCCCGCCGCGTGTGTTGTTCGTTGGCTACTTGCGGCCGGAAAAAGGTTTGCAGGTGTTGGTGGAGGCGTTCGCGCAGGTGCGTGCACGGCTGGCAAACGCGGAGCTCGTCGTCGTGGGCGACGCGGGCCTCACACAGGCGCGCGCACAAACGGAATTGCACGAACGACTGCGCGCGTGGACCGCGGCGGGTGTGGTGCGCTGCGTGGGACACACACCGTTTGGGCGTGAGTTGTTCGCGCACTACGCCGACGCCGATGTCCTGGTCCTGCCCAGCCAAAGCGAGGGGACTCCGCGGGTGTTGTTGGAGGCGCGCGCCTTTCGCTGCCCGGTGGTGGCGTCACACGTTGGCGGCATACCGTCGAGCGTGACCCACGACGTGGACGGATTGCTGGTGGCGCCGAGCGATGCCGACGGCTTTGCGCGCGGCATCGTGCAAGTGTTGACGCAACCGGTGCTGCACGCGCGTTTGGTCGCTGCGGGGCTTTCGCGCGCGCGGGGCAGCACTGTCGAAGCATTTGCGGGCGTGCTGGCGGATGAGGCGCGGCGGCTTTGGCGCGATCAAGAGGTGAATGCATGAACACGACGTCGCCACGATTTTCGATCTGCATCCCCAACTACAACTACGAGCGCTATTTGAAGCAGACGCTCGACAGCGTGCTGGCGCAAAGTGCAGCGGACACAGCGTGCGATTTCGAAGTGTTGATCAGCGACAACGCCAGCACCGACGCATCGGTGGAGGTCGCGCGGGCGTTTGGCGACCCACGCATCCAGGTCAGTCAAAATGCCTGCAACGTGGGCTTTTCCGCCAACCTCGACCGGGCGGCCGCGCGCGCGCGCGGTGACGTGATGTTGATGCTGTCGTCCGACGATGTGTGCCGCCCGTTAGCGCTTCAAACCTATGCGCGCTTGTTTGACATGCTGCCCAACAACGGCGCCGCGGCTGTCGTCAGCTCTCGTGTCGACGTCATTGACGCGGACGGGACGACGACGTCGCAAATTGGTCCGGACACCGCGCTGTGGTCACCCGGCAGCGAAGACCGCGCGCTGACACAAGCGCTCGGGGCCACGGTATATCGCGTCCGCGCGGCTGACATGGCTGCACGATGTTTGGCGTCGATGAAGAACCCATTCAATTTTTTAGCGACCGCGTACCCGCGCGTGCTGTACCAAAAACTCGAAGGCTACGGCGCCGGCAGGCTCGTCAACCCCGACAAATGGTTTCACTGGCGCTTGCTCGGCGTCGCTGATGAGGTGTTTTACGTCGACACGCCGTTGTTCGCGTATCGCTGGCACGACAAAAACCAGAGCTCGCAACAAGACGCTACCGGCGCGCTGAAGTTCTTAGTCGATGAGTACGCCACGACGCTTGAAGTCGACGCTGCGCTGCTCGCGAAGGCGCACATGACGCGCGAAGCGTTGGTGGAGGCGTTTGTTGAGCACGACATCGTGCGCCACGGCCTCGCCACACTGGCGCGCGGCAACAAGGCGAAGGCCCGCCGCGTGCTCGACTTCGGCCGCGCAGTCTACCCGTGGGCCGTCGACAAAAATCCCAAGGCGAAAATTCTCGCGAGCTTGTTGGCCATGGATCGCGTTGGCGTTTCAGTGGCGAAGGCCGCGTATTTGGTAGCGCAGCGCCGCGGCGCCGTGACAAGAGGTGAAGCATGACGACGAATGCGATGATCTTGGCCGTGCACGTGGGTCACAATGCAGCCGCGTGCATCGGCGACGAAAGTGGCGTGCGCTTCGCCATTCAAGAGGAGCGCCTCAACGGCGAAAAAAACTACTGGGGCTTCCCGCGCGCAGCGATCGCCGCGTGCTTGGCCCACGTCGGCGTCAGCGCTAAGCAAGTGAGCAAAGTGGTGGTGGGCACGCGCTTTGTCTTGCACCGCTACCACTCGCGCGACGACGTCGTTGAATCGTACGCGCGCCAAAAAGAGCCGCTTGGTTGGTTGCGCCAAGCGGTCGGCGCCACGATCGCACTTCGGGTCATGCCCAACCACGGCCAGCCGGAGGTCACACAGATGCTGCGCGAATGCGGCCTCGACGGTGTTGAGGTCGAATTTCTCGATCACCACCGCACACACGCCGCCACCTCGTACTATGGCTTGCGACATAACAGTGACGATGACTACCTCGTCATCACCGTCGACGGCTCAGGTGATGGCCTGTCGGGGTCGGTGCGGGTTTGGACCGGACGCGAGGAACGGCTGATCTCCACCATCGCGGACATGGACTCGCTCGGCACCATCTATGCGTTGACCACGCACGCCATGGGGTTCACCCCGTTAGAACACGAGTACAAGTTGATGGGGATGGCGCCGTACGCATCAAAGCCGCACGCGCTGGAGGCGAAAAAGATTTTCGACGCGTACTTGGACTTCGACGAAAAGACGCTGTCGTTTAAGCGCAAAACCACCATCCCCACGTACGGGCTGTTGTCGCGCATCTTGCAGGACATCAGCGGCAAGCGTTTTGATTCGCTGTGTGCGGGCCTGCAGTTGTTCACGGAGGAATTGTTGGTGCGTTTGGTGCGCGCGGCGGTGCAAAAGACCGGCGTGCGCAAAGTGCTCGCGGGCGGCGGCGTGTTTATGAACGTCAAAGCGAACAAGGTGCTCGCGGCACTCCCCGAAGTGGATAGCTTTGAAGCCTACCCGAGCTGTGGTGACGAGACGCTCGCGATGGGTGCGTACTACATCGAAGCGGCTCGGCGTTTTGGCGACAGCAAGGTCGCGCGCTTGAAGAATTTCTACCTCGGCGACGACCTCGACGTCGACGACACCAAGCGCGCGGTGACAGACAGCGGCTTCATCGCCACGCAGCCAGACAACATGGCGCAGTGCGTGGCGGAGTTGTTGGCGCAAGGCACGCCGGTGGCGCGTTGTGCGGGCCGCATGGAGTTTGGTGCGCGCGCGTTGTGCAACCGGTCGATTCTCGCGGACCCTAAAAATCAAGACGTGGTCCGCGTCATCAACCAGATGGTGAAGAAGCGCGATTTTTGGATGCCGTTTGCGCCTGTGATGTTGGCGTCAGAGCAAGACGCGTACATCCACAACGACAAGCAGCTGCGCAGCCCGTACATGATGATGACGTTTGACACGAAAGCAAACTTCGCCGACATGATCGCCGCCGTGCACAACGCGGACCTGACGTGCCGCGCGCAGCTGATCGAGCAAGGGCAAAATGACGAGGTGGAGGCCATCATCGCGGCGTTCGCCAAGCGCACCGGCCGATACGTTTTGCTGAACACCAGCTTTAACTTGCACGGTTTCCCGATCGTGCGCACAGCGAAAGAGGCGCTTCATGTGTTCGCCAACAGCGGCTTGACGCATATGCAAGTGGGGCCGTACCTCGTCAGGAAGGCTGCGTGACGTCTGCCCGCGAGCCGGCCCCGGTCGCTGCAGGTGTCACAACGCGTCCATTGCGCAGCGGCGACGTGCACGCTGTCGCGCGCATTCACACGGAGGCGTTTTTTAGCACCGCGGGAGGACAACTCGGGGCGCGCTACGCGGACGCCTTGATGCGATTTTTTTCGGACCACCCCGCTGCCATCGCGCTGGTCGTGGCTGTGGACGATCGCATCGGTGGCTACGTGATGGGCGTGGATATGACGCATGAAGAGTCGTTGGTTCGCGCCATGCGAATGCCCGCGATCTACGGGCTGATGTGTCGACCGCAGGCGCTTGCCAGCCCTGTCGTGTGGCGGAAACTGCGACAACGCATCAGCGACCGTTGGCGTGGCCGCGTCGACGGTGCGCGCCTGCCACCGCTGCAGCAACCGTGCATGGGCTTGTTCGCCATAGGCGTGGCGTCGAGCATGCGCGGAAAAAACCTCAGCGCCGCGTTGCTTGAGGCGTTTGAGCAGCACAGCGCTCAGCGCGCCATGCGCTCGATGCTGCTCAGCGTGCACACCGACAACGCCAGCGCCCGTCGCGCGTACGCGAAGGCGGGCTGGCGCGCATCAGACGCGCACGCCTTTGCCGGTCGCGCGCTGTGGTACACCAAAGACATTGTCGCGGTGACGTCGTGACGCGCGCGCTGCACCTGGGCATCTTAACGCAGTACTACCCGCCCGAACTGGGCGCACCGCAAGCACGGCTGTCTGAGCTCGCGCAACACGCCGTGCAGGCGGGCCATCACGTGCACGTGCTGACGGCGATGCCGAGCTATCCCAAAGGGCGCGTGTTTGAAGGCTACGGCGGCGTGTGGCGCAAAGAGCGCGTCGACAACGTCAACGTCATGCGGACCTATAGCTATCCGACGCAAAGTGCCGGCATGGTGAAGCGCCTCGCCAACTACTTTTCGTTTGTTGCGAGCTCGGCCGTCGCAGGCTCAATCGCGATGCCGCGTGTCGACGCGCTGATGGTGGAGAGCCCCCCGCTGTTTTTGGGCTTGTCCGCGTTGGTGCTCGCCAAGCGCTTGCATGCGCGCTTGATCTTCAACGTCAGCGATCTGTGGCCACAAAGCGCCGTCAACCTCGGCGTGGTGCGCGCCGACAGCGCATCGTTTAAGGCGGCGGCTGCACTTGAAGCGTTGTGTTACCGGCGCGCGTGGATGGTGACGGGGCAGTCGAAATCGATCTTGTCTGACATCGCCACGCGTTTCCCGAGCGTGCGCACCGTGCACCTGTCAAACGGTTGCGACACCACCCGCTTCGCCCCCGACAAACGCACCGACGCCGCGCGTGCATTGATCGAGCCCGTCGCAGGCAAGTTCGTATTCGTGTACGCGGGGCTGCATGGCTTGGCGCAAGGGTTGTCGCAGATCCTCGACGTCGCAGA
>JAYTVG010000383.1:0-1787 GCA_043744135.1 Deltaproteobacteria bacterium
GACCGTACCGACCGGTCAGTCTATGCGGTGGCAACTGTGTGGGGGATGTGTGGCAACGCGAAAGACCGACCCCATCAAGCCCATCAAATCAGTGCGCGCCGAGCTCCCGCCCAGGTCCGAGGGCCCGCCTCCGGCGCGCACACCGCGGGTGCCGCCTCGTGAGGACCGGGTCGCGCTGATTCGGCAGGCCGCGTCGCATTGCTTCGCCGAGGCCGGCTTTCACGCCACATCGGTCGACGACATCTGCCGCGCCGCTGGCGTGAGCAAGGGATCGTTTTACTGGTACTTCGAAACCAAAGAGCAAGTGTTCGTGCACATCCTCGAAGCCTGGGCCGACGAGGTTGAAGCCGAGGTCATGTCGCAGTTTCGCGCGGCCTTTTCAGACGTCGACCCGAGCCTGGCGCTAACCCAGTCGTTGGCACGCGAAGGCCGTCGAGGACGACGGCTGCTCCCGGTGTGGTTGGACGCGCTGATGGTCGCACAGCGCCATCCTGAGCTGCGGGTGGCGATGGCGAAGTTTCTCACACGCATCCGGCGCGCGCTGGCTGGGGTGGTGTCGCCGACGTTCAAAGACTTTTACGGCCAAGAACAGATTGAGGCCATCAGCGGCCTGCTGTTGTCGAGCTTCATCGGCGCCATCGCGCAGGAGATGGCAGAGCCCGACGTGTCCATCTACCAAGACCAAAGCCGCACGCTGTTGGTGACGGTGGAACACTTTGGTCGCTTGCTCAAGATCGCGCGGGCGTCGTCCCCGTCGGCAACGTCTGCGCCTTCATCGTCATCGTCATCGTCATCGTCATCGCAGTAGCGCGTCATCTTCATGTTTCGTCGTCGTCGTTTTTTGGAGCAGCCGTGACCGACACCCCTCTCGCTAGTCCTACCCTCCCACACGTCGAGGACGCGGTCGCCGCGGGGCCGTTGCTGGCGGACGGAGCGCTGCGTGCGCGCGCTGTCAAACGTCTCAGCGGCCACGCTGCGGTGCCGGCGATGGTGCGGGCGGTGTTGGCGGGGGAACGCGCACTTGCAATTTCATTCGCGGGGCAGGGCACCAGCTACCTGCACGAATTGTCGGACGTGTGCGCCGCAAACGCCCAGGTGCGCGCCCTGGCGCAAGCCTGCCAAGACGCACTTGTCGACGAGCTCGATGCCGCCGACCACGACGCACGGGGCCTGCTCACGCACGGCATCGACTTCATGCGCTGGCTCAAGCCCGATGGGCAGCGACCCAGTGCCAGCGAGCTACGGCGCGCGGCACTGTCTGCACCGTTATTGTTTGTCACGCAGATGGCGCGCATGGAGCAGCTGTGGTTGGCGGGTGTGGCGGAGCTGTCGAGCGCAGCCAGCGCGTCGCGCCCGATCGTTGTTGGCCATAGCCAAGGCGTGCTTGGCGCGTTGGCGTGCGCGTGGACGTTTGGCGAGGCGGACCCCAAGGTGCGCCACAAACGCATCGCGGCCGTCGCGCGCGCCGCGTTTCACCTCGGCACAGCGATGCAGCGCGGTGCAGCGCCCAGCGCGTCGCCGGCGATGACGGCGCGCGCCCAGGCTGAAACCGGATCGCGCCCTACGCCCATGGCAGCCGTGTCTGGCGTGACGCTCGACGAGCTCATGGTGCTCGTGAAGGCCAGCGGCGCCGACGTCACCGTGGCCGTGCAAAACGCGGTGCGCCACCACACCATCGCCGGCTGCCCCGACGCGCTCGAGGTGTTTCGCGCTGCGTGCGTCAAACGAGCCGCGCAGCACAAACAAGAGCAAGCGCAAGGCGCGCGTCCCGGCCGCGTGCCCGTCGC
>JAYTVG010000384.1:0-5712 GCA_043744135.1 Deltaproteobacteria bacterium
GGGGTGATGGCGCCGATGACGCCGTACGGCGCGCGCTCCATCAGCACCAAGCCGTCGTCGCCGGTTTGCGCCCAGGGCCGCAAGATCTCGGTGCCCGGCGTTTTGTCGGCGACGAGCGCGTTTTTGGCGAGCTTGTCTTCAAAGCGCCCCAGGCCGGTTTCGTCGACGGCCATCTGCGAAATCTCGCGCAGCACCGCGTGGACGCACTGGCGCAGCGCCGCGATCATCCGATCGCGATCGCGCATCGTGTGCTTGTGCACCAGGGTCTCGTGTGCTTGGCGCGCGATCTTGACGGCGCTGTCGACATCGTCGCAGATGCCGCGACGCGTCCCCCGCGTGACGCCTGCGCTCGATTGTGCCTGCCACGCGACATGCGGCGGGTTTGGAGCGCAAACCTCGCCTTTGGCTGGCGTTGGCGCGGTGCGCGCGGTCGAGCGCTCAAGCGCCGGCGCGAGCTTTTGCACCACACGTGCGACGATCTCTTCGACGCGTTTGTCATCCAACGTCGTCATGCGTCACCCTTTGTGTTCATGCCGCTCCCGATGCGCGCTTAGGCGCCTGCGGACTCGCTCTTTTTGTAGCGCGACTTTCCCTGCACACTGATCTCATCAATGATGGCCATCACGACGTGATCGACCGGTTTGTTGCGCGTCACCTCGGTCTGGCGAGCCGACGATCCAGCCGCGTACAGCACGAGCTCACCGACGCCAGCACCGACAGCATCGGCGCACACCACGGTCGTCGACGTCATCTTGCCATCGAGGTCGACACCGCGCACCAAAAGCAAGGTGATGCCCTCAAGCTCAGGCTCTTTGCGGGTGGCGACCACGGTGCCAACAACTTGCCCCATCAACATGATGCGCTCATTTCATTGACCTTGGGAGATGAACAATCAAACGCATCGACGTTGGGAGATGAACAATTAAACTCATCGCCCCTGAGAGGTGAGCAGAGCAATCACTTTTTGCCGCTGAGCGGCAACACGTCTTCGATGTTGGCGTGCGGACGCGGGATGACGTGCACGCTGACGAGCTCACCGACGCGTTCAGCGGCGCGCGCGCCTGCCTCGGTCGCTGCCTTCACGGCAGCGACATCGCCGCGCACGATGGCTGTCATGAAGCCGCCGCCGTAGCCTTTTTCGTAGCCTACGAGCGTCACCTTGGCCGCTTTGACCATTGCGTCAGCAGCTTCGACCATGCCAACGAATCCCTTGGTTTCAATGAGCCCAAGCGCTTGTCCAACCACACTCTCCGCCATCTGAGCCTCCGCTTCACCACCACGTGGTGAATTTGATGAAAATTCCAACTCCGCCGTAGTGAGCGAAGTGGTCTTCGCTCACGTTCCTTGATTGTCGTCAGTACGTCGCCGTCGTGATCGCGCTAGCCCTTGCCGCCTGCGACCCCTGTGATGCTCTCAAGCGCCGAACTCGCAGCCTTGGCAGCCTCGTCGATGTCGGCTTCGCTGCCGCAAAGATACAAACGGCCGAAAGCACCAAATGGCGTGAAGTCCACCAAACGCACGTTGGCGGCTTTCTCGGCTTCGTTGGCTGCGAGGGCGATGTATGCGGCGGGTTCGCACTCCATGATGAACAGCGACTGCCCGGGCTCGATCATCGAGCCGAAGCGAATCTTGTCGATGATCATCGCGTGCATCGGCTCGATCGCGCGAATGGTGGTCTTACTCACCACGCGGGGCTTGATGCGGTCCTCGATTTTGTTGCCGAGCGCACGCAAAATCTCCTCGCCCGCTTGCATGACTTCGCCTTTGTCTTCGTGGTGCAGCTCAAGCATGCCGTAGGCGCGTTCCACCACCAGCGTCGCAGGTTGCGCCCGCGTTTTTTTCAGCGCGACGTCCATCAGACCGTGGATCGCCATACCGGGCGCGATCTCAACAAACAACGACGCCACGCCCGGCACCGGGAAGTACCCCTTGCACGTCGTGCAGATGTGCGCAGCGACCTGGGCTTGAAGCGAATCCAAAAACGTATAGCTGCGAAGCGTGGCACCGGCGCCGGCCATGATGAACCTCCGAGCCGGAGCGGTTAGCACCTAACGATCGGGGGACGCAACGTGGATCGGGCGATTTCGCTGGGCCACGCCGATGTGCGACGACGCACCCGCACCAGCACTCGCGTTGGGCAAGGCACGGCGGCCCGCAAACCAACTCCGCAAAACGGCGGCGCGCGTTCACCTACAGCACATTTTTGGTACATGCTCGCGGCATGGATTGCAGCGCTGCCGTGGTTTTTTTGAGCGAGGCAAACGACCCCGCACCCTTGGTCGACGCGTTCGCGAGCGCGCGGTTTCGCACCGCGATCGACGCCCGCACTGCGTCCCAGCGCGGTGGTGGCGTGTGCGCCGACCGGATCAGCGCCCCGGTTGCAGCCGCGCTTTGCGACGCGCTGCGCGCACACGGCATCGCCGCCGCCACAATCGCCGCGAGCGATCTGGTGCTGCCGTCGGCGCTACGCGTACGTGAACTGACGGGCGACGCCGTCGGCATGAATTTCGCGGATGCTCTAGGTCGACCGATGAGGGTGCCCTGGGCGGCGCTACGCGCGCTCGCCGTTGCTCAAGTGGCAGTGATGCAGACCAAGTACACGGTGGCACGCGACGACGCGCAGCGTGGCTCGCTTGCTCGGGGCGTCACGCGGTCGCCGCTGTCGCACTTCAGCGACACCATCAAGACGACCGGCACCACGAGCACGCTATTCGGGCAGGATTTGGTGTGCGAGGTGCTGCACGAGGGCGGCCGCTTGCGCTTTACAAGTGAAGGCGCGGTCATCAAGCACCGCGGCCTGCACACACAGGACGAGGCATACCGAACCCTGCTGCGCACCCTGATTGAAACGCTCCCCGACAGCGTGCCGCGCTCGGCGGCCGCGCGAGCCTTAGCAGCCGACGCGCGCGCGCAGCTCCCCAAATTCGCGTCCCCGCGCGATCTCGAACGCCACCTCGCGTGGGTTGCGTGGCGGGCTGCGTTTGTCGGCTGACTCTTGCCGTGCAGCGAGGGGTGCGTAACGTGCATGCATGCAGATCGATAAACTCACGCAAAAAGCCAAAGAAGCGCTGGAACTCGCGCGCACCCGCTGCGCCTCCGCCGGCCACCAACAGCTGACCGGCCAGCACCTGTTGCGCGCGTTAATCGATGAGGAAGCGGGCCTGGTGCGCCAGGTGCTGCAGCGCGCGGGCGCAAACGTCATGGCTCTTGAGCAAGCGCTAGACAAGGACATCAACGCAGAACCCAAGGTGCGCGGCAACGACGACGTTTACTTCGCGCCCTCCGCGAAACGCGCGTTTGACGACGCTGCGCTTGAGGCAAAGGAGCTGAAAGATACCTTCATGTCGACGGAAGCGCTGCTGTTGGCCCTCGCGCGCAACGGCAAGACCGCCAGCCACCTCGACAAAGCATGCGCGCCATATAGCAAGGTCAAAGACACGGTCATGGAGCTACGCCAAGGGCAGACCGTCGACGACGACAACCCAGAGTCCAAGTTGGGCGCAGCCGAAAAGTACACGCGCGATCTGACCGCCGACGCGCGCAGCGGCAAGCTCGACCCGGTCATCGGCAGGGACGAAGAGATCCGGCGCGCGATGCAAGTGTTGGCGCGCCGCACCAAAAATAACCCGGTGCTTATCGGTGAGCCCGGCGTGGGCAAAACCGCCATCGTCGAGGGCATCGCGCAGCGCATCGCCGTCGGCGACGTGCCCGACAGCTTAAAAAACAAGCGCCTGCTCAGCTTGGATCTGGGCGCACTGATCGCTGGGACCAAGTTTCGCGGCGAGTTTGAAGACCGGCTCAAGGCTCTGCTCAAGGCGCTGACCAAAGCGGAGGGCAGCGTCATCTTGTTCATCGATGAGGTGCATACGCTGGTGGGCGCTGGTGGCTCTGAGGGCGCGATGGATGCGTCGAATATGCTGAAGCCTGCGCTTGCGCGGGGCGAGCTGCGCTGCGTCGGTGCGACGACGTTTGACGAGTACCGCAAGCACATCGAAAAAGACGCCGCGCTGGAGCGGCGCTTTCAACCGATCTTCGTGGGTGAGCCCAACTTGGACGACGCCATCGCGATCTTGCGTGGCCTGAAAGACCGCTACGAGGTGCACCACGGCATTCGCATCCAAGACGCCGCCATCGTGGCGTCGTGCGTGCTGTCGCAGCGCTATTTGACTGGGCGCAAGATGCCCGACAAAGCCATCGACCTCATCGATGAAGCGGCGAGCGCGCTCAAGATGCAAATCGAGTCGATCCCCGTCGAGATCGATGAGATCGAGCGCAAGATCGCCAAGCTTGAAATCGCACGCGAGGCGCTCAAGCGCGAGCGCGACGAAATCAGCTACGCACGCTTGCTCGAGGTGGAGCAGGACCTCACCAGCACCAAGGAAAAGGCCGCGACCATGCGCGGTCATTGGCTCAAGCAGAAAGAGACGCTCAGCGCCATCAAAGACACCAAGGCGAGCATTGAGGTGTTGCGTCAGGAGATCGACAAAAGCCAGCGCAAGGGTGATTTCGAAGCGGCCGCTCGCTTGCAGTTTGGTGAGCTGCCGGTGCTTGAAAAAGCGCTCGCGACTCACGATGCGTCGCTGAAGGACGCGCAAAAATTCGGCGCTTTTTTGAAGGAAGAGGTCACCGACGAGGACGTCGCCAAAGTCGTTGCGCGCTGGACCGGTATTCCCGTCGCGCGCATGCTCGAAGGTGAGCAGCAGCGTTTGCTACAAATGGAGTCCCGCATCGAAAAACGCGTCGTGGGACAAGATCGCGCAGTGCGTGCGGTGTCGGACGCGATTCGACGTGCACGTGCCGGCCTCGGCGACGAGCGCCGCCCCATCGGAAGCTTTTTGTTTTTGGGGCCCACGGGCGTCGGCAAAACCGAGCTCGCGCGCGCACTCGCAGAACTGCTGTTTGACGACGAAGCGGCGATGGTGCGCATCGATATGTCTGAGTACACAGAGAAACATTCGGTGAGCCGCTTGGTCGGCGCTCCGCCAGGCTATGTCGGCTTTGAAGACGGCGGGCAGCTGACCGAGAAGGTTCGTCGACGGCCCTACGCCGTCATCTTGCTCGACGAGATGGAAAAGGCGCACCCTGAAGTGTTCAACATTTTGTTGCAGTTGCTCGACGACGGCCGGCTCACCGATGGCCAGGGCCGCACCGTCGATTTTCGCAACACCGTCGTGTTGATGACGTCCAACATCGGCAGCCAACACTTGCTCATGGGGTGAAATGCGCAAACCGAGGAGCGCGTGATGACCGAGCTCAAGGCGCAGTTTCGGCCGGAGTTTTTGAACCGGCTCGACGACGTCATCATGTTTTCAGCGTTGGGGCGCGAGCAGATCGTCAAGATCGTCGACGTTCAGCTGGCGATAGTCCAACAGCGCTTGCGTAAAAAAGACATCGACCTTGAGGTATCGCAAGCCGCCAAAGACAAGCTCGCCAACGACGGCTACGACCCACTGTATGGCGCGCGACCGCTCAAACGCCTCATCCAGCGCGAGGTGGTGGATCGTATGGCGCGCGCGGTGCTGCAGGGCGCGCTGGTGCGCGGCGGCACGGTGCGGGTCTCGCTCAAAGACGGTGATTTCGCCATCGACACCACGCAAGATGCCAGTGCAACGCAAGCGCGCGCCGACGCATAGCACTGCACGAGGCGCTCAGCTCGGCGGGCGCGGGCGGTTGACCTCGACGCATGCGCCGAGGGTCGCGTAGCTGGCTCCT
>JAYTVG010000385.1:0-5712 GCA_043744135.1 Deltaproteobacteria bacterium
CGGCACGACGTCACCCCGGCGTAACCACGGCGTCAACGTCGCACACGACACGCCGTGCAGCAGCTCCATCACGAGCACGGGATTGCCGTGCGCGTCAGCCAGCAGCTCGGTCGCGCGCACGATGTTTGGGTGGCGCAGACCGAGGGCGATGCGGCCCTCGCGCTCGGACATCGCGGTGGCGCTGGCGTTGCCGCGATCCACGTAGGCGCGCTTGAGCGCCACCAACGCCTGCGTGCGCTCATGGCGCGCTGCGAACACTTGCGCCATGCCGCCTTCGCCGAGCAGGGCTTCGATCACGTAGGGCCCGACGCTGTCGCCCGGCACCAGCATCGCGCTCGGGTTTGGCACGGGCCGAGTATAGCTGTTGCGTAGGCGTGAAGGGGCAGTAAGCGCCGCGTGAACCGGCCCGCGCAGCCAACAAACGCGCAGCCAACAAACGAGTACGGGGACCACCTGGGCCCCCGTTCTCACTCACTCAAACTCCAGCGCCGTCCTCGCGGCAAGCGCCGGACTGGAGACTGTTACTGCTGACCCGCGGCGAAGTGAAACGTGGTGTCAGAAACGTCGATGGTGCTCGTGGGCGCACCAGTCGCGTCGAGTGCAGGGGTTTCGGTGTGCACGTCGACCTTGCGGCCACCCTCGGGCAGCTGGCTGACGACGACGTGACCACTTTGCGCTGGCTGATCGTAGTCGATATCGCCGGCGGCGGCACCCGAGCACACCTGCGCGCCGACCTGATCTTGCTCAAGCGCGTTTGGGTCGTATTCGAAGTTGTGGCGGCCGAGGGGCAACGCTTCAAGCGTGGTGCCGCTGGTCCACAAGATCACCATACCGGCGCCGCGGTTGCGGTCCTCCTCGCGGACCACACTGACGTTGCTGGTTTTAAACTCGTAGTCAGATTGGCCTTTCATCTCGGTGGCGGTGCCGTCAAAGCCGCGCCGCGGACCGAAATCGCCACGCAGGGCGCCGTTGCGCACCGCGAGATTGGACACGGCGCCACCCGCGCTGCCGTTGTTGAGCTGCGGATCCACGTACTCGCGCTCGTTGAGGCATCCGCTGGTTAGGGCGGCGACAGCGAGACCGGTTGTTGACAGAGCGCAAAGGAGTTTCATGATTTCCCTTCCTTCTTTCAGCGGCGGCCCAAAACACTAGACAAGCGACCCACGACGATCCCGACCTGCAGTTGCATTGTGACCTCCTGGGGTCCCGCGCGCAACCCAACCACCCTGACAGATCCGTAGTGCGTCACATCTGCGCACGAAAGACGCCGCCCGCGGGCGCGACATTCACCCGCGGCGAGGCGCTCAAGCCCGCTTTTTCTTGGCGACTTTTTTCTTCGCCGCGCGCTTCGGCTTGGCCGGGATGCGGGCTGCTTTCGCGGCCTTTTTGGGCGGCGCGGTGAGTTTTTTGGCTGCGCGCGCGGGTTTGGCGGTTTTTGCGGGCGCTTTGGCCGTGGTGGGCGCGGCGCGGGTGGGCTTGAAGGCTGCGCGTTTGGTGCGGCCGCCGCCTTTGCCTTTGACGGGTGCGCGCGCATCGATGCCTTGTTCGCGCAAGCGCTGCTCGCGTTGGGCGATGAACTCGAGCGCGTCTTCCAAGCTGACTTTTTGCGGATCGCGCGACCCCGGCAACGTGGTGTTGACGACGCCATCGGTGACGTAAAAGCCGAACTTGCCGGTCTTCACCAACACCTGCTGGTTGGTAATGGGGCTTGTGCCTAAGATGGCGACGGGCGCGGGTGCGGCACCGCGGCCGCGCACGCGAGGCTGCTTGAGCACCTCGACCGCCTGCTCCAGCGTCATGCTGCGCAACATCTCGCGATCGGTGAGGCTGCGCGTCTCTTTGATGTGGGTGCTGGTGTTGTCGACCCCCTCCATCGAGAGGTACGGACCGAATTTGCCGTCGTTGGCCATCACGGTCACGCCCGTATCCGGGTGTTTGCCGAGATCTTTCGGGAACGACAAGCACAGCAGCGCTTGCTCAAACGTGATGGTCTGCACCGTCATCCCTGGCCACAACGACGCCATGCGCGGTTTTTCGCCGACAGGTTTACCCTTGTCGTTGTAGCTGGCCTCGCCCAACATCACGTAGGGACCAAAACGGCCAGTCTTCACGAAAATCGGCTTGCCGGTGGCCTCGTCCTTGCCGATCTCCTTGTTCGCGTCCGCCGCGTCTTGCAGCAGCTTCAGCGCACGCTCGACCGTCAGCTCGTCGGGGGCGGTGTCGTCGGGGATGTTGGCGCGGCGGTCGGTGTCGCCCACTTGCACGTAGGGGCCGTATTTGCCGACGCGCGCGGCGACCAATTCACCTTTGTCGGTGCGGCCCAGCGGCAGCTCGCAGATGTCGCGCGGGTTGATGTCCTCAAGGCCACCGGTGACTTTTGCTATCAAGCCGATGCTGTCCATCGGGGTGTCGCGCGCAGTTTGCGCGGGCGTCGTGCCTTTGCCTGACGCGCCCCAATAAAAGTGCTTCAGCCACGGCGTTGCTTCCTTCGTCCCGTCGCTAATCGCGTCGAGGTCGGTCTCCATGCTCGCGGTGAAGGCGTAGTCGACGAGCTCTTTGAAGTGGACCTCGAGCAAGTTGATGACGGCAAACGCGGTGAAGGTCGGCACCAGCGCGTTGCCTTTTTTAAAGACGTAGCCGCGGTCTTGCACCGTGCTGATGATGCTCGCGTACGTCGAGGGGCGGCCGATGCCTTTTTCCTCAAGCTCTTTGACCAAGCTCGCTTCCGTGAAGCGGGCAGGGGGCTGGGTGGCGTGGCCGTCGGCGCGCACCTTGTCGGGGTCAAGCACGTCGCCCACCTGCACGGGCGGTAGCACGCGCTCTTGGTCTTCGAGCTCCGCGTCAGGATCGTCAGAGCCCTCGACGTAGGCGCGCAAAAATCCCGGGAACGCGATGACCTTCCCCGACGCCTGCAGCAAGGTTTCGCCGCTGCCGGTTTGCGCGCTCAAGCGCACTTGTGTGCGTTCGCCGTGCGCGTCTTTCATCTGCGACGCCACCGTGCGTTTCCAAATGAGGTCGTAGAGTTTGAACTGGTCTTCATCGAGCTCGCCGCGCACGCTTTCGGGCGTGCGAAACGTTTCGCCTGCGGGACGAATGGCCTCGTGCGCCTCTTGTGCGCCTTTGGCTTTTTTGTCGTAGGTGCGCGCCTCGGCCGGCAGGTATTCGTTGCCGTACAGCTCAGCGATCTGCGCGCGCGCGGCGTTGACGGCCTGCGTCGACAGTGTGGTGCTGTCGGTGCGCATGTACGTGATGAAGCCCGACTCGTATAAGCGCTGCGCGTTTCGCATCGCCCGCTGCGCGGTGAAGCGCAGCTTTTTGTTGGCCTCTTGCTGCAGTGTCGACGTGATAAACGGCGCCACCGGTCGCTCGGTGTAGGGCTTTTTTTGCACGTCGCTGACGGTGAAGGTGGTCTTTTCCAGCTCGCCTTTAAGCTTGGTGGCGGTGGCCTCATTGAGCAGCACGACCTTGCCTTTGGCCTCATCGCGCAGCGCACCGGTGTCGGGGTCAAAGTCCTTGCCGAGCGCGATGCGCTTACCCGCCACCTCGACGACGTCGGCTTTGATTTTAGCAGCGCCGCCCGGGGTCCTCGCCCGCACGGCAGCGTCGGCATCCACGCTCCAGTAGTCGCCGGAGCGAAACGCGATGCGCAGGCGTTCGCGTTCGACCGTGAGGCGCACGGCCACCGACTGCACGCGCCCGACGCTGAGGCCTTGGCGGATCTTGCGCCACAACACCGGCGACACTTCAAAGCCGACCAAGCGATCGAGGATCCGACGCGCCTCTTGCGCGTCCACCAACTGCTCGTCGATTTCGCGCGGCTGTTTGAGGGCTTGCTTGATCGCAGCCTCGGTGATTTCGTGAAACACCATGCGCTTGGTGGGCACTTTGGGCTTGAGCACCTCTTTGAGGTGCCACGCGATCGCCTCGCCTTCGCGATCTTCGTCGGTGGCCAAAAACAGCGTCGACGCACTCTCGAGCAAGTCCTTGAGTTTTTTGACCTGCGCGCGCTTTTCCGCGGGCACGAGGTACAAGGGCTCAAAGTCGTTGTCGACGTCGACCCCCATCTTTGCCCACTTCTTTTTCTTCAAGGCGGGCGGGATGTCTGCGCCTTTGCCGGGCAGGTCGCGGATGTGGCCGATGGACGACTCCACCATGAAGTCCTTTCCCAGGTACTTCGCGATGGTTTTTGCCTTCGCAGGCGACTCGACGATGATGAGCGACTTGGCCACGCGCTGACCGCCGGAAAAAGAGGTGCAACAAACACGACGTGCACAGAAAATCCGAGCACACCCGAAGCGCCAAGTACAAGGAACCGGGCTTGGGGGCTAGTGATTTTATGGCCCTGGTCTTAGCGGCGCTGCGCGGCCGGCGTGGTTTTTCAACGGGTGGCTGGAGGTTTCTTTGCAGCGGGATGCGACCCGCTGCGCGCGACCCAGGGTTCCCTCCCCCGTTTGCGCTTTGCACCAGTGCGGCTTGTGCAGTTCCCCACGGGGATGGGAGAGATCGCCCTTGACGTGGCGCGATGCTTCGGGGACAACGCGACACCCTCGTGCGCCCGTAGCTCAGCTGGATAGAGCATCAGACTACGAATCTGGGGGTCGTAGGTTCGACTCCTACCGGGCGCGCCAATCGGGACCCTTCGTCACCTCTGCGAGAATGGCGAAGGGTTTTTTCATGTCGTAGCGGCCCCTCGTCGCACAGCACGTCTTGAAGGTTCCAAGAAAGCTCTCCACGACGGCGTTTGGTTGACACGCCCGCGCTTGGTTGACTCCGGAGCGCGGCGGCGGGACAGTGCGCCCGTTCGACCCGGGGGATGGATGACAATTCGCACGAAGCCAAGCGCGCTGGCGAACACGCTGCGTCTTATTGCGCTGCTGCGCGGCCGCACGCGCGGGATGGCGCTTCGCAAGCTGGTGGACGAGCTCGGCGTCGGGGGGGCGGACGACAACCTGGTTCCTGAGAGCCACGGCCGCGCGCGGGCTGTCTGCTCGTCGTCGACGGACGTTGGTGTCCTTGTCCTGTCCCGGGACGAGATGCACCGGCGCGTGAGCGCAGCGCGTGAGGTGCGCTGATGCCGACTGTGTCTAGGGAGCTTCAGCTTGCAGTGCGCGAAGCCATGGTCGGCTCAACGGTGCGCCAAATCGACATCATGTTCGAGGCTGCTGGCCTGAAGCGTGGCGCGCTCCCAGCGGATCGGCCGATCTCCGGGGAGCGACGGTTACGAGTTGAAGAGTTCTATGCGGGCGTGAACTGGGCATCACCCACCGACCAGCGTTGCGTGCTCCGTGTCATCGAGACTTTTCTGATGGAGCTTCCTGACGGCGAGGACCGGGAGAAGATTCTCAAGATTCTCGCTCGGGACGGCTACCGGTTTGAGAACAACACCATTGTCATGCCGGGGGTCCAGGCCCTTTGGGAAACGCCTGTCCCGTCGAGCGTGCTCGAATCCGCCGTTTTCGCAGACCACCTCCGCCGCATCGAGGTGGGGCTCGCGTCAGATCCTGCTCAAGCGATCGGATCTGCCAAAGAGCTTCTTGAGAGCGTTGCGAAGGCGGTTCTAGAGAGCGCATCGATCGACCACACGAAGTTCGACACGCTCCCACGCCTCGTGAAGGAGGCGATGAAGTGCGTGGGCCTTGATGCAGAAACCGTCGACGAGAAGCAGCGTGGCTCGGCCGCCATCAAGATGGCGCTTGGTGGTCTGTCTCAGGT
>JAYTVG010000386.1:0-5704 GCA_043744135.1 Deltaproteobacteria bacterium
CTCAGGTCCTTCCACGTCAGCGACGACAACCACGCGGCTGGGCTCAGGCGCGTCTCAGTCGCCGTTCGCGCGCGCACCCACGCGACTTGGCCGCGCGGCGCACCTGACGTCACGCGCGTCACGAAGTCGTCGGTAAACGCCCGCGCATCGAGGCTGCCGTCGCGGTTGGGCGCGTAGTACCGAAAGACTGCGCCGAGGTCGCGGGTCTCGCTTTCAAGCGCGAGCGTCACCGGCAGCTGCGTCGATGTGCACGCCGGTCGCGGCAGGTGAAACGCTTGCAGTGCGCGCAGGGTCGACGGCGCCACGATCGGCGCGAGCGCTTGCAAGACCTCGCGCTTCACAGCGGTGGGTGCGGTCCGAAACGTCGCGTTATTGTACGTCCCGAGCGCCGTGCTCACGACGGCGGACTGCTGCGAAGTCAAGCGCGCGACGGCGCTGAAATTCCACGGCAGCGTGGCAATACCAGGGTGCACGACCTCGCGCGTGACGCCGTCGACCGCGATGGCAAACGCCGCCAACAACGCGGGGGGTAGTTCGTGCGCTTGCGTGGCGGGCGCAGCTGCCACGCGATCGAGCTGCGCGCAGACGTCCGCGGGCAGCTGGACGACAGCGCCCGCGAGCGCCGCTGCCTGCTTCGGCACGGGGCGAAACGCGAGAAGCAACGGCCGCTTTTCGACGGCGTCGAGCGGCGATGCGCGCGCAGCGACGGGCGCGGGAAGCGCGCTGTCGACCGCGGGCGCAGCGGAGGGCACGGTGGGCCCAGCCTCACGCCGCCCAAACAGGCGCTGAAAGAACCCGATCTTCATTCTGATCCCGCGCTGAAGATGATGTCGGCAGCGACCAACGCCACAGTCACAACAGCGAGCACGCCAGCAGTGCCGATGAGAATGTTTGCGCCGAGCGCTTTAAGGGTCACGTCTTGCTGCTTGTCGCCGAGCTGTTTGGAGTCGACGGGCGTTTTATGCTTGTACGACTCGGCCTTCGTCGTTGTGTAGCCGGGAACGCCGGCGAACGTGCCGTCATAGCCGTTGGCAGCCCACCCCCCCAGGTACAAAAAGCCTAAGCCAGCGAGGCCGGCGGTGGCGCCAGTGCCGACCGCGAGCGGCCACAGCGCAACCGTGTCGTCGACGAGGTCGGCGACCAACTCCACCGGCGTCGCCTCTTGAACGCTCACCACGGTCTTCCACTCGGCCTTGCCGCTTTTGCGAATGCGGATCTCGTGGCTGCCGGGGTCCAAGCTGACGGTGGCTTGCGCGCCGGTGATCACCTCTTTACCGTCGACAACGAAGCTCGCGCTGCCGCCGTCGTTGTCGGCGAGCTTGATGATGACAGGCACGCGAGGATCGGCGGCGTGGCCCGTCAGCAGCAACGCGGTGAGCTGCCGGGCGGCGTAGTAATACAAGTCGCGGTTGATGGGCACTTTGCGCTGCTGTTGGCCGACGCGGCTGCCGTCTTTGGCGTTGACCGCCAACAGCGTCAGCAGCACGTCGTCGCCCACGCGCGCGACGCTACCGCCCAAGATGGTGGTTGCTTCGGCGCTTTTGCCAACGTCGGTCATGCAGCGTTCGGTCTCGCAGCCGAGCAGCGCTTGCGTGCTGGCTGCGTCGAGCGCCACGCGCAGTTGTTGCGTGGTCACCACGTCACCGAGGGCAAAGCTCGCGACGGCTTGGCCCGCAATCGCTTGGTTGACCGCGCCGACGATATCGCTACCGGCACCCTTGTCGACGAGGTCGATGACCAGCAAACGTGGCTTTTGCGGCGTCAGCGCGGGAGTCTCCGTCATCGCGGGCGCGGGAGCCACGGGCTGGCTCGCCGTGGGGCTTTGCGCCGCGGGGGGAACTTGCGCCGGGGGAACTTGCGCTGGAGGAACTTGCGCCGGGGGAACTTGCGCCGGGCTCGGCGCTTCAGACGCCAACTGGGCCAACACCACGCAAAGGATCAATGACGGCATGCGCTCCTCCAAAAAACTGACGTCGAAACGACCGCGATGGTTGTCGCGGATGATTCGTTGCAGAGCAAGGGCATCTTGTTAGCTTACGCCATGGCCACGAGCACCGCGTTCACCGACCTTGGGAGGTGAACAAAAATAATTTCGCCGTGTGCGTGGCGCCTGCATCAAAGTCGTGCGCTCGATAGCGATCGCCAAACACCGTCACTCAAGCTGGGCCGTGCGCGCGGGCGCGACCTCGGGATCGGCCAACAGCGCGAGCGGATCGAACACCACGCCGGCCAAAAACATCGCCTGCAGCGGCCAGCGCGACAACGACCCGTCGCCCTGCACACGTTCGATGGGCGGCGTCACGGCACCCCTGTCCCACAGCACCACCGGAAGCAGCAGCCGCGCTTCGCCCGAGATGGATGGGGTGATTGGCAAGCGCAGGCCAAGCCCGACCAGCGCGCCCGCGGACCAATCGCGAGCGCCACCGTCAAGGGTGCCGCCCAGCAGCGGACCAAGCGAAAACAGCGCCTGCACGTCGCCCTCGTCGACGAGATACGCCACACACGGCGCTGCCGCCAACAGCGTGAGCGGGTCGCGGTTGTCGCGGGGACGGCTGCCCGACGCGCCAAAGACGGTCAGCGTCATGAGATCGACGCGGGCGCTAAGCGGGCCCAGCAGGGCGGGGGTGTCAAACGCCAACAACGCACCGGCGCCGTGGTTGCGCCCGTCCATCTGGCTGCGAAAGCCGTAGCCGGCGTCGAGCGCCACCGTCGGGCCGGCGGTGGCGCGCGAGGCGCAAAACCCACCGCACAGCAGCAAGCCGACACCAAAAGCGCCGCATGCGTTGACCTGGAGCGAAAACCAGCTTAAGCGCCGTCGACGGAGAGCGCGGCGATGACCAAAAAGATCAAGCGCGAGAAAATTCAAACCGAAGCCGAAAAGAAGGCTGAGGAAGCCACTGCGGCCGAAGCAGCAACGCGTGCAGCGTCTGGCATCCAAGACGAGTTTCAAGCGCGCGGCTTTGAGTTGGTTGAATGGGTGCACGACAAACAAGGGATTGTCCTTGGGCTGTTGGGCGCCATCGTCGCGGGCGGCCTCGCCATCGGCGTGTACACCACCATGAAGCATAGCCGCAATGCGGACTCGTCGGCGGCCCTCGCTGAGGCGTTTAAGGTCTGGGAGGCGCCCGTCGTCGCTGACGGGGAGACCGCGCCGGACAAGGGACCATCGTTTAAAGACGCAGGCGCCCGCACAACAGCGGCAAAAGCAGCGTTCGACAAAGTCGCACAAAGCCACGATGGAACGGGTGCCGGCGCCGTCGCTCAACTGTACCTCGGCCACGCGGCGCTGCGCTCCGTGGATGCGCCGGCCGCGATCAAAGCATACCAAGCGTTTTTGGACGCCACCGCTGCCGACGACGCGCTGCGCTTCGCTGGCTACAGCGGCCTCGCCGCCGCCAAAGAAGCGGCCGGGGATATCAAAGGCGCCATCGTAGCGCTGGAGGCGTTGGTCAATCTCGGCGACAAGACCGACGAGGACAGCGCGCTTTTGGAACTCGGCCGACTTTACAAAGCGGACGGCAACCCGGCGCAAGCCCGCCGCAGCCTTGAGCGCATCGCGAAGGACTTCCCAGAGTCGTCGCTCAAAAGCCGCGCGGACGGACAGCTCGCGACGCTCCCGGCGGCTGCAACTGCGCCGACGCCCGCAGCTCCTTCAGGGCCGCCAGCGGTGCCAGCCCCGTGAGGTCGCTGCTGCTGTCGCGCGCGGCCGTGGCGGCGGCGATGTTTGCGGCGGCGTCCGCGCATGCGCAAACGGCGCAAGCGCGACGCGTGTTTGGGCCGTTGTGGCGCACGCAAACGGTCGAATCCGGCCCGTGCTTTTTGTCGGCGTTTTTGCCCGCCAGCGATTCAGAACACTGCACGTCGTGGACGCGGCGCGAGACCAGCGGCGTCGCGTTTCACGTCGCCACGGGGATCTTGGTCGTGGGCGGCTCAGACAAGCGTCTCAAAGGCCTGCGCGGCACCGACGGCACGGTGGCTTGGGACGTCGCGACGCCGGGCGCTGTCATGGCGAAGCCGACCCTCGACGCCGACGCTGTCTTCATCGGCACCGACGACGGCCACGTCCTGCGCGCCGACGTCACGAGCGGCCGGCAGCGCTGGGACGTGACGGTCGACGCCGAGGTGACAGAACCCATCGTCGTCGACGGTGAGCTCGCGCTGGTGGTCACGGGTGCCGACACCGTGTACGCACTCGATCGCGCAACCGGCGAGCCGCGCTGGGTCCATAAACATCCGCTGCCGCGCGCCATCACGATCCGCGGCCAAGCACGGCCGGTGGTCGCCACCGTGCAGACCGCCGAGGGCCCACGTCGGCGGGTCTTTGTCGGCCACGCGAGCGGCCGCCTCAGCGTGCTCGACCGTCAAAACGGCACCGTGATTGCGGAATACAACCTGTCGGACGACGACGTGTTTGGCGACCTCGACGCCGATCCGCTGATGCAAAACGGCCACATCGTGGTGGCGAGTCAAACACGTGGCGTGATGGCGCTCGACAGTTTGTCAGGTGCGCAACTGTGGAAGCAGCCCGAAAATGGCATCGTGCGCCTCGCGCGGGGTGGCAACCAAATCGTGGTTGCGGGCGGCGCGGGCAAGATCCTCGGCCTCGACGCTGCCAGCGGCGTGGTGCGGTGGCGCTTCACGTTTGACAAAGGCGCACCGACGCGGATGGTGGTCCAAGGCGGCCGCGTCCATGTCGGCAGCGACCGCGGCAGCATGTACGTGCTCGACCTGTTTTCGGGCCGGCCGCTGCAGTACATTGGCGAGGGCCAGGGGTTCGCTGCTGACCCAGAGGTCGCAAGCGACATGTTGTTTGCGGTGGGCACCACTGGCGACCTCTCGGCGTGGTCCAGCGCATTTGCAGGCAATGTGCTCTCGAGCGTCCAAGGGCGTCGCAGTGCGCCGGGCAGACGCCCAGCAGCGACGGTCGACCTGGCGCTCGATGCACCGAAGGTCAAGACAGCTCCCAAGGTCGATCAATCGCCGAGGTGACGTGTGCAAGACGCAGGGCGCCGCCGCAACATCCGCGTGGTCGCCGCGCTCATCCGCGATGCGGGCATGGTGCTGCTCAGCCAGCGTAAGCCTGGAAAGCACCTTGGCTTGAGTTGGGAATTCCCGGGCGGCAAAGTCGAGGCCGGCGAGACCGACGAACAAGCGCTCGTCCGCGAGTTGCAAGAGGAGCTCGGCGTGCAGGTCGCGGTAGGCACGCGCTGCTTCGAGACCCGCCACAACTATGGCAGCCGCGAAATGCATTTGTTGGTGTACCGATGCAAAATCGTGGCGGGCACACCGCAAGCGCTCGACGTCAATGCTGTGGAGTGGGTGCGCGAAACCGCCGTCAAGGAGCGCGCGTTTTTGCCAGCCGACGAACCGCTCGTGCACGGGCTTGCCAACGGGCTTGTGGCGGACGACTAAGCAGGCAAGGACTTGAATCGACAGAGTTAATCGACAGGGTTGGTTAAATTACTTTGTTCACCTCCCAAAGGTCGGTGAATTCGCTGAGTTGACATAATATTTATTATCGAACATTCACCAGGGCGCACCGACCGACCGCTGCCCAAATTATCGAACATGCAGTCCAGTTGGCTCGGGCACGCACCCTGGCCAGTCGACGCTCCGCCCGAAAACGAGTTGTGATGACCGACGCACCTGCCCCAGCCGCTGTACCCAATCGTCGCACGCTCAAGACCGGCGGCTTTGTCGTGGG
>JAYTVG010000387.1:0-5695 GCA_043744135.1 Deltaproteobacteria bacterium
AGCGAGACCTTCTCGTCGCTCTGGTTGTTGGGCATGACGATCACGCAACGGTATCCGCGCGCACGACTCATCAATGCCAAGCCGATACCGGTGTTGCCCGCGGTGCCCTCGACCACGATGCCGCGGCTGACCGCGTGCGGCGTCAGCAGACCCTGTCGCTCAGCGTCGAGCACCATAAATTGAGCAGCGCGATCTTTGACGCTGCCGCCAGGGTTTTGGTGCTCTGCCTTAGCTAGGATCGTGCAGCCAGTCAGCCTTGAGATGCTTTCGATTTTCACGAGCGGGGTGTTGCCAACGCTGCCGCTGAAACCATCGCGAATTTGTTTGCTCATCTCACACTCCCGGTGCTGCAGGCTTGAGTTCAAGTCGTCGTCAGCTCACGCCCCGCGCGCATCCACGTCGGCGAGCTCGGCCAACAACGTGCGGTATGCCGCGTAGCGACTCGCATCGACGCTGCCGCTGTCGACGGCGGCTTTGATGGCACAGCTCGGTTCTTGTTCATGCAAGCAATCGCGAAACCGGCACGCGCCGACCACGCGCGCAAAACCTGGGAAGTACAGCGCGAGATCGCTGGGCAACACGTCCACCAAACCGAACTCGCGAATCCCTGGCGTGTCGACGAGTTCACCGCCGCCGGGGAGCTTCGTGAGCGTGCTGACGGTGGTGGTGTGGATGCCGGCACCGCGTGCGAGCGACAGCGCTTGCGTGTGCAACAACAAGCCTGGCACCAAGGCGTTTGCGATCGAAGACTTGCCGACGCCCGACGGGCCCACGAGTGCGGTGCGCTTGCCAATCAAAAACGTCGCCAGTTCCTGCATGCCAGTGCCGGCGAGCGCCGACACTAAAAAAAACGGTAATTCATCGAGCGCGCGCGCACGCAAAGACGCGACCACACCATGCGTGTCGTCGACGTCCACCTTGTTGCACACAAGCACAGGTTCGATGCCGCAAGCGCGTGCGGCGACGGCGGCGCGATCGAGCAGACCGGCGCGCGCGGGTGGGTCGATGGCCGCGACGACGCACACCACGTCGAGGTTACTGGCGACGGTGTGCACGCCACCGCCTGGGGAGCGCCGCACCAAGCTGGTGCGACGGGGGCTGAGCTCAAGTTCCTCGCCGCGCGCAATCACCTCATCGCCGACGACGAAGCCGCTATTTCTACGGACGCGAAAACGCTGCGTGACACCGGTGACGAGCGCGACTTCGACAGCGACGCCTAGATGACTCACGAGCGTGCCCCCGATGCCCGCTATAGCAATCGCGTCTGACGACAACGACGACGCGCCGCCGCGTCGAACCGCGTGTGGGCGCGTGCGTTGACTGCCGGACCGACGTGCGTTCATAAAGACGGTTGTGGCACAGCGGCGCGCCCGTGTGCAGGGTGCTGCCGCAAACAGCGTTTGATGCGTTGACCGCACGCACGCTTCGCGCCAAGTGAGAGTGGTGGCCCCACCGCCGACAGCCCCCCTGACGTCGACAGACGAGCGCTTGATGACGCTTGAGATGAAGCACGCATTTTTGCAGCAAGCCGTCGAGCAACTCAACGCCGCTTTGGTGGACAAAGAACAGGTCATCACCAAGCTGGAGGACCGCATCGCCACCTTGGAAGGTGCCATCAGCGCCCTCGCACGCACGCAGCAGCCGCGCTCAGGTGACGACGTCGGTAAAAACGCCGAACACGATCCCGTCCCGCACGCGGGCTAGTGGATGACTCAGCGCTTGGCGCCCAGGTAGCTCAGCAGGTCGCCCAACTGCGCGTCTGACAGAACCTCCAGCGAAAACGGTGGCATGGTGCCGCCGACACCAAAGAAGTTGCCGTGGCGCACCTTCTCGGTGATGACGAGGTCCGCGGGGAAGTTCACCACGACCGCAAACTCCTCGCTCGCTTGCGGCACCAAGCTCGCGCTGTCGCTGATGCGACCGTTGCCGCTGCGGATGTCGCCGTGGCAGTTGCGACAGCTGGCATCCCAGACCGCGTGCCCTGCAGATGCGCGCCCGCGCGGCAGCGTCGTGACATTTTCGGCGATCGTGAGAGCCTGCGTCGGTGTGGCGTCGGTCGTCGAGATACTCGCGAGATATTCAAACAGCGCGCGGCTTTTGGGTTCCGTCTTGGTCAGCGCGCTGCCGCGCATGAAAAATGTCACGCACACGTTGGTGGCGTCGAACAACGACGTCACGTTGCCACCCCAAAAGCGCGCGCGCGAGGCGACGCCTGTGAGTGAACCGCCGGCCGCACCTGCGGGCGCAGCATCGTCGACGGTGTGACAGGTTGAGCAGGCAAACGTGTTCGACTCTGCATCTGACGTGCGCGCGTCGTCGAACAGCTGCGCGCCGATGTCCTTGGCGGGCGGGGGGGCGCACGCCATCGCGCTACACGCAACCGCTAATAGGAGCGCTGGCCTCATGGTGCCCACCGCGCAAACGCGATGTCGTCGGGGTAACGGCCAACTGCCACCGAGGCGCGCAAAGCATACGGCGGCGTGGCGTCAAAAATCGCGAGTGCACCCGGGTCTTGTTTGTTGCCCTCGCACACCACCCACACCGACTGACCGTCGGGGGAAAAACGCGCGACGTGCGGCAACACGCACTCGCCGGGCGTCGGTCGGATCGCGATGAGGCTGCGATCGCTCAGGTCGATGAAGGTGATGCCGTCGCTTTCTTGGTGGGCCACCACAAGCACGCCATCTTTGACATCGCCAAACACGGCGACTCCCGTCAGCTGCAGCGGGCTGTCGACGTCGGCGAGCTTGGTGTCGAGGTCAACGGCGATGAGCTGCCCCGACGCAAAACAACTGACATAGGCGGTGCGATCGTCAAGCGTGACCGCGTAGGGGCCGCATACGGGCTGAAGTGCCGTGCCCGGCGCGTCGAGCAACGCCACGTGCGTGACGGGGAAATCGACCCGCGTCAGATCCAAGATCGCCGCGGTGTCGTCGAGGCACGAGGTGATAACCGTTGCCGAATCAGCAGTGATCGCCATGCCATGCGCGGCCGGGCACAGCGGTGCGAATGCACGGCGGGTGAACGTGTCGACGTCTATCACCACCAAACGCGAATCGAGCTCGGGCCCGCTGGTGAAGCCTGCGTTTGCCGCAGCGTTGACGCGCAACAAATCAAAGTGGGTCGCGAGCAACAGCTTTCCGTCGGGTGTCAGGCGGATATCGCCGGGGTTTTTGTCGATGCGGATGCTGTCGACGGCGCGACCGGTGCGCGCGTCGAGTTTTAAGATGTGGCCGTCGGCGCTGCCGGAGCCGTGCACGCCATGCGGTCCAGATCCCGAGCCCGGCACAAAGTTGCTGATGCCGACGTACGCGAAGCGCGCTTGCGCATCCACTGCGACGTGGTGCGGACCTTCGCGCTCCACCGGCACAAACCCCACCGGCAGCGTTGCCAGCACTTGCGGTGCGTCGCTGTCAAGCCCGTCGAGGTCAAACAGCGTGACGGTGTCATCCAAGTTGTTGGTGATAAACGCGCGCCCCTGCCCGGCCGCAAGCTCCGGTGGCCCGCCGCGCTGCGGCCATGTGTCGTGCGTGCTGAACGCAAACTCCATCGCCGGCAGATGAGCGGGGTCATAACAGCCGACGGCACCAAGCGCGCAGGCGACGCCGACCGCGAAGCGGCGCGCACTCACGGCGTGACCGAGAATTTCACCGCGGCGCTTTGGTACGGCCCTTCGGTGATGCGGCCATCTTCGAGGTATGCGCTGGTGATGGTCATGGTGAGCGCAGAGGCGGTTTGCTTGGTCAACATCGCCCACGCCTTTTCATCCAGCTGCGCCGACAATTCCGTCGTCACAACGCTGACGGGGCAGCTCTCGCCGGGCAGCGCGATGTCCACCAAGTACGCATCGCTTGTGACGGGCGGTTCGTGGGCGCGCGCACTTGGAATCACCACCGACGTCAGCGCATCCACCCACGACGTCTCGCGCCGGCGTACGACACCCTGCGCGGCCGGATCGGGGCGCGTGAACAGTGCGATCTTGAGCGCCGAGTTCCACGCAAAGGTCGGCGCGCCGTCTGCCGCGGCGTACACGGCGTTTTGGGCCGGTTGTTGGATCTGCGCCGCATCACCGCTCGTGGTGGCGTTTTTGCGGGCATCTTTGAGCGTGGTTTCGACCTCGTCGGTGGCGGCTCCACCGTACGCGGGTGTCAGCGCACACGGATCGTCGCCACACGACGCCAAAAACATCGTGGCGATGGCGTACAACAACGCTGGCGCCGGGCTTTCGTGGGTCATGCGAGACCGTACCGAATCGTGTTGGCCGCTGCACCTGTCATTTGCGCTTGTCGACGCACGGCTGCGACCGATGTGCACGCGGCTTGACGCAGACCACGCGGTGCGTAGTGTGCGCAGCGAGGTGCAAGATGGACGCGCACGACGCCACACCGATCGTCTTTGAGATACAGGGGATGCACTGCGGTGGTTGCGTGCGCGGGGTCGCGGCGGCGCTCGCTGGTGTTGACGGCGTCGCAGTTGATGTTGTCGAGGTCGGCCGCGCAGTATGCCGCGTGGCCGCCGCGCAACGGCAGGCAACCGTGCAGCGCGCCGTGCAGGCCATCGTGGACGCTGGTTTTTTGGTGGTCGGGTCACCGTGACCGCGGCAGCTGCGACGTTGTGGCTTCCCGTCGGGGGCATGACGTGCGCGGCGTGCCAGGCGCGGGTGCATAGCGCACTGCTTCGGGCGCCGGGTGTCTTATCAGTACACGTGGATCTCGCGGCACGCAGCGCGAGCGTGACGGTCGCTGTCGGCACGGCCCCCCACAGCATCGTGCAGGCCATCGAGAGTTCCGGCTACACAGCGGAATTGGTCGACGCTGACGACGTCGACGCGCAAAACGCCGCGCGCTTGCACAGCGAGTACCGCCGCAGCGCGCAGCGCGCTTGGGGTGCTACGGCTGGCCTGGTGGCCGTCGCTGCGTTGTCGATGCTCGCCATGCGAGTGGACCGCGCGTGGCTCGCCTGGCTGGTGTGCGCATTGGCGTTGGTCACGATCCTGCTCGCCGGCAGCGACGTGTTGCGTGGCGCGGTCGCGGCCGTGCGCCACCGACACGCCAACATGAACGTGCTCGTCGCCATTGGCGTCGGGGGATCGATGGCCTGGTCGGTCGCATCTTTGTTGCACCTGACACCGACGGGCGCGCACGACTGGTACTTTGAAGCTGCCGTCGGGGTGTTGACGTTTGTGCTGATCGGGCAGTTCTTGGAGACGCGTGCGCGGGTGCGCAGCCGCGCCGGCCTCGTGCAGCTCGCGGCGCTGTTGCCGATGACGGTGCGCATCCGCGACACCGATGTGGCGCCGCCCGTGGATCGAGACATCGCCACGCGCGACTTGCGCAAAGGCGACGTGCTGGTCATTCGCCCGAGCGAGCGCGTCGCTGCGGACGTGGTGTTGCTGGACGGCACGTCGAGCTTCGATGAAAGCGTGCTCACTGGCGAGGCGCTGCCGGTGGCGCGCGCAGCAGGCGATGCGGTGCCGAGCGGCGCGAGAAACGGCGAGCGGCAAGTGCTGGCGCGCGTGGTGTCGGTTGGCAAGGACAGCACCACGGCCCGCATCGCGCGCTTGGTGACGTCGTCGCAGGCGAGCAAGGCGTCGTTTGCGCAGCTGGCGGACACGTGGAGCGCGCGCTTCGTGCCGGTGGTGTTGTTGATCAGCGCCGTGACGTTTGGCGTGTGGTGGGCCGTGGCCGACGTGGCC
>JAYTVG010000388.1:0-1778 GCA_043744135.1 Deltaproteobacteria bacterium
TATACACAACAAGGCGAAATGTATGTGTATGGAGAAAGAATAAAGAAGGTGGATTCTACTGCTTTTTTTGCATACCGGGCAAGGCTTACCCCGCGTCACACCAGCGCGCCATCGCCCCGGTGTTCGCCCACCCAACCCGGTTTGGCAAAACGCAGCCGGGCGTGCGGCCGGCGCGCCCGCGGTTTCGACCCGGCTATACGTTTGACACGTTCATCACCGGTCCCAGCAATCGCATGGCATTTTCGGCGTGCTCGGCGGTCGCAGAGCACCCGGGCGCGCGCTACTCGCCGCTGTTTTTGTTTGGCGACACTGGCTTGGGCAAGACGCACCTATTGCAAGCCATCGGCACGGAAGCGTTGTTGCGGCACCCGACGCTGCGCGTCGTTTATATGAGCGCAGAGCAGTGGGTTAACGAGTACATCACCGAGGTCCACGAACGACGTTTTGACGATTTCCGCCGGCGTTTTCGCGATGAGTGTGACGTCTTGCTCGTCGACGACATCCAGTTTCTCGCGGGCAAGACTGCGTCGCAAGACGAATTCTTTCACACCTTCAACGCGCTGCACGAGGCGCACAAGCAAATCGTCGTCACATCAGATCGCTATCCGCACGAGATCGCGGGGCTCGAGGAGCGTCTTAAGACGCGCTTGCAGTGGGGGTTGGTGGCCGACGTGCAACCACCTGAGATCGAAACCCGCATCGCGATCTTGCAGCACAAGGCGGCAGACCTCGGCTGTGCGGTGCCGCTCGACGTCATGGAGTTTTTGGCCACCCACGTCACGACGAGCATTCGTGAGCTTGAGGGGGCGCTTGTGCGCTTGACCGCGTTTGCCTCCATCACGCGCGAGCCGATCACGCTGAGCCAAGCCAAAGAGCAGCTGCGGCCCGTGCTTTTGAGCAAAGGCGGCGCAGACGTCAGCGTGGCCCGCGTGATCGACGTCGTGGGGCAGTATTTCGGGTTGCGCGCGCAAGACGTCAAAGGCCCATCTCGCCAGCGCCAAGTGGCGCGTGCCCGTCAAGTGGCGATGTGGTTGGCGCGTCAACATCTGCACATGAGCCTGCCTGAGATCGGCCGCGCGTTTGGTGGCCGCGACCACACCACAGTGATGGCCAGCGTGCAAAAAATCGCGACCCTGCACGCTCAAGAAGATCCGAGCATCGTCACTGTGCTGCGGCGTTTGCAGTGCAGCCTGTTTGGCATCTAACAGCTCGACCGCGCACCGCTGACGTCGACACAGACCAGCTCAACTCGACACGGTTGTCCCGTTACGGTCGGGCCGCTGCGGTGGGTGCGCCGGCGTCGGTAGGCTGCTGTGGTGCGGGGGTGCCGTCCGACGTCATTTTGACATTGCAGCGGTCCTGTCCACTGGCGCTGACGATGGCGTTAAACGTGCCGGTGGGGTGCTCCGCCGACACGAAGATGCGCGCGACATCGTCACACGTGATCGGTTTGGTGGGGTTCATACAGCGCACTTCTGTGCCTGATTGAAACGCGGCTTCGATGTTTGGGCCGGCGTCGGCGAGCAGCGGCTTAAGCTTGTCGTTCATGGCGTCGTAGCGGATGGCGACGCCCTGCGTGCAACCCGCGGCCCGCAGCGCATCAGGGCCCGCACCTTTGCCGGCGTTGGCCGCCTCCATCGCGACGCTCATGACGGTCTTGCCGACATCCGAGGTGCTAAACTTGTAAAGCGCGACACCGGCAGCAGCGGTGCCGATGACGACGATGCCGCCGACGATCAACAGCGCGACCATGCAGCCCGAGGCCTTTTTTTGTGCGG
>JAYTVG010000389.1:0-1777 GCA_043744135.1 Deltaproteobacteria bacterium
CGTCATCGGCACCCTCGACCGCCCCGACCGCGGCGTGTACGCGCTCGACGGTGTCGCTGTGCAATCGTTGCCTGAAGGCGAGCTCGCGGAGATCAGAAACACCAAGCTCGGCTTCATCTTCCAAGCGTTTCACCTGCTGCCGCGCGACACCGCTTTACAAAACGTCGAACTGCCGATGATCTACGCGGGCGTGTCACCCGCACTCAGACGCAAACGCGCCCAACAAGCACTCGACCGCGTCGGCTTAGGCGATCGCAGCGATCACCTGCCTACGCAGTTGTCGGGCGGGCAACAGCAGCGCGTGTCGATCGCGCGTGCGCTCGTGAATAGCCCGCTGGTGTTGCTCGCCGATGAACCCACCGGTGCACTCGACAGCGAGACCACCAAAAACGTCATGGAGCTGTTTTTGCAGCTGCACGCGCAAGGCATGACCTTGGTGTTGGTGACGCATGACCCCAATATCGCGGCCTACGCGCAGCGCGTGGTGCGCTTCATGGACGGCACCATCGTGTCTGACGAGCGCAACCACGTCACTGCGCCCGCACGCGCCGTCAAAGGAGCACCCTGATGTTGTTGCTGGTGTTAGCGCTCGCGGGAGCGCACCCGCTGAGCTTGGCTGAAGCAACGCAGCTGGCAACCGAGCGCGCGGCGTCGATGCAGCGCGCCGAGATCGGCGTTGAGCAAGCGCAGCTGCAGGCGTTTCGCGCGCAGCTCGATCGCGTCAGCCTCACCATCGATGGCCACGTCACGGAGCTGTTTAACAAAGCCAACGTGTTGGGACCGACGCCACCAGGGTCGCCGAACCTTGTGCTCGGGCTGTCAAACTTGCAAGCGCAGTTGAGCGTGCCGTTGTTCACGGGATTTCAAATCACCCGCAACGTCGAGCGCACACAAGTGCTTGAGCGCGCCAGCCGCATCGAGGTTGACGTCGAGCGCCGCCGCATTAAAGAAGTAGTGGCGCGCGCGTACTGGGGCATTCGGCGCTTGATGTTGCTGAAAGAAGCGCGCGATCTTGCGCTGGTGCGCCTCGGCGACAGCGAGCGTGTCGTGACGGCTCGCATCGCCGCAGGCTTGGCGCCCGCCATCGACAAAAACCGCGCCACCCAGCGTCGCTTGCAACTTGAGGCTTCGATCTTAGACGTCGACGGCAGCATCACCGAGCAAAGCGCAGACTTGGCGGCACTGCTCGGCTTAAACGAAAGCGTCACGCTCACTGACGCGCTCGATGTCGACACCGGCACTGAAGTCGTTGTGGACGCACAGGTCCTCACGGTGAACGCGCTCGGCACGCGGCCCGAGGTGTTGGCGGCGCGCGCGGTTGTGCAGTCGCGCGAGGCCGAGGTTGCCGGCCTTTACGGTGCGTTTTATCCGCAGCTAGCGGCGTTCGCGCAGGCGCAGCTCGGCAACAACCCGACGCTGGCGGGCGCTGGTGTGCGGTCGTTTGTGGTGTCGCCAAACCCGTTCGCTCAGACCACCGGCGATGTGCAAGTCGGCTTAACCTTGTCGATGAACTTCTTTGACACCCTGCATACGCTTCACAACGCCCAAGCCGCCGAGCAGCGCGTGCGCTTGGCACAAGCGGAGCTGCGCGGGGTGCAACAAAGCATCGAGCAAGACATCGCGCGCGAGGCCGCACGGGTTACCGCTATCGACAAGCGCCGCCCGCCCCTGCGCGCGCTGCGCGACGCGGCCAAAGAAAATCTCGACGTGATCGAGCGCAGCTATCAACGCGGCGACGCGGTGTTGCTCGACCTGCTCGACGCCACCGCGGCGTATG
>JAYTVG010000390.1:0-1775 GCA_043744135.1 Deltaproteobacteria bacterium
GTCGAAGTGGCTTTTGATGGCGAAGGCCGCCAACGGTGCACCGTTAAACGCGACGCCGGGCCGAACATAACCGTCGCCCTGATTGCCGCCGACGGCACCGTTTGGGCTGTCGTTTGGCAGGTAGCCGTACGAGCGGTACGCAATCAAATAGTCCTCTGTGATCTCCCAAACGACCCGCTCAGTGTCGGTCTGTTCACCGATGAACGACACGCTGCTCGTCGCGGGCGTGTCGATGATGGTCTGGCGGTAGTAGTATTCCGTCGGTGTCTTGCCGTCGGCTTCAAAAAACAGCGCTTTTTTGATCTTCTCGGGGCTCGTGCGGTCGATATCGCCGATGCCGGGACACGCCGTCAAAGCGAGCGGCAGCGCAACGAGGGCGGCGAGCGTGCGCACGCGCGTGTGAAGCGAATGAAGCAGCGACGAAACATGCAACATGGGTCAGGCCTCTTTCAGGAGTACCAAGTGGGAGTGCGCCGTACCCTAAAGCAAGAACCTTGCCTGTCGAGTGGGTTGTGGGAATGTCCGACGCATAACGAAATCAGCAAGTTGCGGCGCGTGTCACCGTTAACCCACGCACGCTTGCGTTGTATGCGCGCGAACACGTCTGGCTCAGCAGCGGGCGCGCCGCATGTCTCGCTGTGGCTCACCGCCGGGCGCGTCGCGTCGCGTGCGTCCTACGAAATGCGCATGCGGCTCAACACGGCGTCAAACACCGGCATCGCCAAAAAAGCCGTCTCCACAGGCGACGTCATCGAGACGATCACGAGTTGATCCGAGACCGGGCCGCGCCAGCTCACCGTGCGTCGGCCGGTGCCGTCGGTGACTAAAAACAGCTCCTCGGGATCGGCGCTCGCGAACGCCTCAGCACTTTGCGGTCCTGCACCGACGACGAGCACGCCCTCGACGCCGCCGACGCTTCGAATCTCGTGCGCGGCAACCCGCCCCAAGCGCACCAGCTCGTCCATCTCTTCGCCGACGTAAGCGGCACGCAGTTTGTCGAACGTGACGTCGGCGGGCATGCGCCAAAACGAGAACTCGAGCGCATGGCCATCGATGGTGCCCGAGTGGTTGTAGGCAGCGCTGCGGCCCTCGTGCTGCAGTCCCAAAAACATCCAGGGCGGCACACAAACCTGCACGCCTCGCTTCGCAAAGAAGCGCTTCTCGTCGGCGCTTGCGGGCGGCGCCACCTCGCTGGGATCGAGGCTGCCGGGGCCCTGCACGTCCAAGCGCCGCTCGATGTTGCCGCGGTTCACGACGTGGGCGCGCTGCTCGACGCTCGACTTTGACGCGGTCTTTACGCCTGGGCCCGTGTTGGTGCCGTCTTTGTCCGTCACGACGGCGTGCGGGACGTCGGTGGTGGGGGTGGGCTTGGTACTCATGCGTGACATGATGGTAGCCGATTGGCGCGCGTGATCACATGCACCAACACCACCGCTAGCGCCATTCGTCGATCAAGTTGGCGACCAGCGCGGTCCAGCCGGTTTGGTGGCTGGCGCCGATGCCTGCGCCGTTGTCGCCGTGAAAGTATTCGTAAAATAACAGCTCGTCTTTCCAATAGGGATCATCGCGGAACTTCTTCGCGTCGCCCCACACCGGTCGCGTGCCGCTTTGGTCCACCAAAAAAATGTCGATCATGCGCCGCGCGATATCGCGGGCCATGTCGCGAAGGGCTATCGGCGTTGCGCCACTCGCAGGCGTTTTGACGACGTATTTCGGCCCAAACGCGGTACCGAGCTTGCGCAAGCTTTCGACGATTAAAAACGTCGTTGGAAACC
>JAYTVG010000391.1:0-5655 GCA_043744135.1 Deltaproteobacteria bacterium
CAGCAATGGCGCAGTGCGCACGCTTGGACGAAAGTCCTTGAAGGTCCGGAAGCGCACGCGACTCACCATCAAATAGCTCAGCACCACGACCACGGCCACGATCGCCGAGCGCGCCGTCACCGAGCCCTGCAACCACTCGCGCTGCCCTTGAACCATCATCGAAAAACTCCAACTTTGTGCGATCACCAATGACACGATGAGCATGGCGGCCGCGGGAATTGGCAAGCCCAAGAAATATTTCGATGAGCCGACGCCACGCGCCGCGAGCACGTTAAAGCGCGCCAGCCGAATGGCGCCGCACGCCGTCAACGAGAAGCTGACGACCATGCCAAGCAGCCCCATGTCTTTAAGCGCCCAACTGTACACGAGCACCGCAGGTGCCACGCCAAACGAGATGACGTCAGCGAGCGAATCGATTTGCACGCCGAAGTCGCTTTGGGTGCGGGTCATGCGCGCGACGCGACCGTCAAACGCATCAAAAAAGCTGGCAAAAAACAGCGCGATGCCGGCCTGGTAAAACGCATGCGGCCCGCCATCTGATGTGGCCTTGATGATGGCGAAAAAGCCACAAAAGATCGACGACACCGTGAATGCGTTCGGCAAGATGAACAGCACTTTGCGCAGCTGAAACGGCGCGCGTGGCTCACCGCGCCGTCGCCGAAACAGCCGTCGCCGCGGGCGCGCATCGCCTGCTGCATCCGCAGCTTCGTGCTTTGGTGCAGCGGGTGGCGTCATGTCGTCGACCGTGGGCGATGAACAATGAAAGTTGCCACCATCACGATTTGCCTTCGCGGACGAATCCGCATTTTTCGAGGTCGTTTTGATCGACGGCTTGGCAGTCGCAGGTCTCAAGTTTTTGCGCGCACACTTCGCGGTCGGCGTCGGTGATCTCGATCTTGCTCTTTTGAAACGGCCCACCACCCTCCTGGTTGGTGATGCGGTCTTGTTCGCAGGCGCGTCGATCGACGTTGGTGGGTTCGCAGTTGCAAATGCGCTTCGCCAAAGTTTTGCACGGGTCGTCGCACGCCATCGCGCCCAACAGCGAGCACAACACGGCGGTGACGCAGACAGCACAACGAAGACGAGGCCGGATGAAGGTCAGCACCCCGCGACTGTTAGCCCCCCGCACAACCCCGCACAAGCACCGCCGTCACGTCATCGGGTCCGGCGCGGCCAAAAACCGCAGCGTGTGCGCCACCACGTCGCGGTGGTTCATGATGAAGGTGTGCACGGCCGCGACCTGCACATGGCTCGAGCCAGGCAGCTGCGTTTCGACCACGCGCACAACGCCGTCTGAGGCCTCGCCCGCAAACGGCAAAAACCGCGCGCGCGGGCCGCGGGTCCCCGCCACCACCAGCGACGGGCACCGCGGCACCGGCAAGGTCCGGTAAAACGCGTGGTCTTGCAGCTTGGCGCCGGCGTCTTTGGTGAGCGCGCGAAACACCGCGCTGGTGCGCAACGCGTGCGCCATCACCGGCGGCTGATTGGGTGGTGCTAGCATCACGAAGCGCGTCAGCCGTGTCAGCTGCGGCAGCGCCATGCGCGTGATGATGTTGCCCAGCGAATGCCCGACCACGGCGTAGGTCGGCTCGCAGCCGGCGTGCTCGTCGACGTGCGCGGCAAAATTGGTGGCGATGACCTGCATCGTCGAGCGCGACACGGCGTAGCCAAACGACGACGTGCGGTGGCCGGCGCGCACGAGCTGCCGCGACATCCACAACATCGAGGTGCGGCTGCGGCCCATGCCGTGGATTAAAAAAACCAACACAGCAACACACATATCAGGTTAGCGCTTGGCGTTTTCATCGACTCGCACCGCAACATCGTGCGCGGGTTTATGTGGCAAACGGGGTAGCCTCCTTAGGTGCGAGAGCTTTTGTACGATGCGCTGACGGTATTTTTGCATGTGGTGGTGCGGGTATTTTTTCGATCGATCGAGGTGAGCGGGCGCGAAAATGTCCCGCGCACTGGCCCGGTGATCTTCGTCGGCAACCACCCAAACTCGCTGCTTGACCCCGTGCTCGTGACCGTGATGTGCGGCCGGCGCGTGCGCTTTGCGGCCAAAGAAACGCTGTTTGCGTCGCTGCCACTGCGGCCGTTTTTGTGGGTGATGGGCAGCGTTTCAGTCAAGCGCCGCCAAGACCAGGTCGACGGCGCCAAAGAGGACGACGCGACATCCCGCGATGCCACCCCCGCGCGCGTCGACAACAACGCCGCCTTTGATGCGTTGTTCGCCGTGCTCGAACAAGGCGCCGCGTTCGGCATCTTCCCCGAGGGCATTTCGCACACGCGCTCCCAGCTGGCACCGCTCAAAACGGGGGCTGCACGCATCGCACTCGGCGCCGCGCAAAAAGGCATCGCGGTGCGCATCGTCCCCGTTGGTCTGACGTACAAGCGGCGCGATAAGATGCGAAGCCGCGTGCTTGTTCAGCTTGGCGAGCCGTTGGTGGTCGATGACGATTGGGTGACGCGCCATCAAGCGGATCCCGCCGACGCCGCGCGCGCGCTGACGGCTGACATCGGCTGGTCGCTGCGCGCGCTCACCATCAACGCGCCTGATTTTGAAGTGCTGCGCGTGCTTGACGGCGTCCGCAAGCTGTACACGCCGAAAACCAAGAAGCTGACGCTCGCGCAAAACGCTGAGTTGGCGCGCCGATTTCTGGGCGGCTACGAACAGCACAAAAGCGACGCGGAAGTGCAAAAGCTCTACAGCGACGTTGAACGGTTCCAAGCCACCATGCGCTCGCTCGGATTGTCGGATCGCGAACTCGGCGGCCACGTCTCGGGTTTCAATCGCGCAGGGAAAATTGCGCGCCACCTCGCGTTCATGTTCGTGCTCGTGCCGCTGTCGATACCGGGCGCCATCTTGCACTTGCCTGTGCTCGCGACCGCCGTGCTCGCCGGCGCCACACTCACCCAGCGCGGCGACGTGCGCGCCACCGTCAAAGTATGCGTCGCCACCGCGCTCACGCTCGTGAGCTATCTGTTGGCGGCGCTCGCGTTGTTGTGGTGGTTTGGTGTGCCCCAGGGTTTGGTCGCAGCCGCATTCGCGATCGTGGTGTTGCCGATCTCCGGTTGGGCAACCATTCGCATGCTCGAACGGCAAGCCGAGATACATCGCGCCATCAACACACTGCTTGGCCTGTTCAACCTCGACCGCGAAATTGACCAGGTGACTGCATTGCGTGATGCGCTGCGCAGCCGGCTGTTGGCGCTCGTGGATGCGCACATCGGCACTGCAGCGCGCATCATTGAGCGAGCGGATCAAAAAGATGCGCACCCTTGGCTCGACGACGACGACGAAGAGTAGCGACGCGTTGTTGTAGCACGCGTCGGCAGCGCGCATTTTGCCGCGAATGCATGGGACATTTTTTGCAAACAGTGCCATGGTCGCGACGTGACGGAAAAGCCCCCCCCGCCTCCTTTGCCGTCGTCCAATGTGGCGTCCGCTGCCGGCTCGTCCAGCGCGGACCTCGCGCTGCGCGACACACAACCAGGCCAAGTGCTGGGTCACGTCGCTGGCCAAACGTTCACTGGTCCCGCCGGACGCCAGATGCGCGACCGCATGAACATGCGCGTGCCGACGTACGCGGGGCCGCAGGAGCGCGCGCCGATTTCTGTCTATCGGGCGCGCGCCGTCGTCGGCACCGACACGCTGTCGCCGGCTGACGCAGCGGACGGCGGTCCGCAGTTGACGGTGCCCGCTGGTGCGATCGGTGACGCCGAGCGCGCGCTTGGCCTCGCGGACCCCGCACACGCGCTCGCTTGCGTCTGCGATCTCGCGACGGACGACGTGTTGCGCCGCGACATCAGCGCGCGTGCAGCGCTGATGGGCGGTGACGTTCCCGGTGCGCGTGCGGCGCTCGGCGACGCGCGACATGCGCAGCTTGCTGCTGCGGACGCCGTCGTGTTGTTGGCCGAGCAGGACGTCGCTGGCGCGAAGGCGCGTTTGGCTGAGGTGTTGGCGCACACGGAGCTCAGCACCACCATCGCGGGTCGCTACGCGCAGGCTCTCGTGCACGTCGCTGACGGCGACCTGCACGCTGCGCACGGCGCCCTCGTTGATGTCGCTCGCGCGGCGCCGTGGCACGCGGTAGCGCGCTATCAGCTCGGGCAGCTGTTGCTTGCCACTGGCGACCCCGCGCGAGCCGGCACGCTGTTTGAGATGGCGTCGGTGATTGCGCCCAACTTCGTCGCGCCGGTGTTGACGTTGGCCGAAATGTTGGCGGACTCGCGTCAATACGGCGAGGCGCTCAACCTCATCCAAGGTGCGTGCGAAAAAAACCCAGAGGCGACCGCACCGCGCGTGCTGCAGTTGCGCATCCTGATCGAGGTTGGCGAGCAGGACGCAGCGCTCAACCTCGCGCAGATGTTGCGCGAGCGCGCGCCGCACGACGCTGAGATCGGCTTGTTGTACGCTGAGGCGTTGGTCGAGGCTGAGCGCAAGGGTGAAGCGCTCGCAGTGCTCGACGGTCTCGGCACCAGCAGCACCTCCATCGCACAGCGCCAGCGTGGCCAACGGCTGCGCGCGCGTTTGTTGATGGGCGAGACGCCCGCGCGTGAAAAGGAAGCGCTCGCGGTGTTGATCGACGCCGCCGGCCTCGACGGACCGCTCACCGGTGAGTTGTTGCTTGAGCAGTTTCACGTCGCGTGGGGGCTTGGGCAAAAAGACGACGCTGAGCGCGCGCTGCACCGGCTGCACGGTCTAAAGGACGCGTCATCGATCATCTCGGGCGCGATTTTGGCGCGCAGTCATGCCCTGTGGCCGCAGGCACGTACCCTCGCGGAAAACGCCCGCGGCTTGGTGTTAGGCACGCCCGCCGAGGGGCAGCTCGATGGTTTTTTGGCGTCGTTGCCGTAGCAGGGCACGCCGGCGAGCGCGCCCATGCGGTCATAGGATCGCGCGCGCCTCCAGCTGCTTGATGCGATCGCGCAGCTCGGCGGCCTTCTCAAACTCCATGCTTTGCGCCGCCGTGCGCATCTCGGTGCGCAGCGTGTCGATGAGCGCAGGAATCTCCGCGGGATCAATGAGCTCGGGTTTGCCGCGCTTCTTTTTGCCGAGCGGGTTCACGGCCAAGTTCACGTCCAAATAGTCCTTGTCGCCAGCGGAAAACGTCGAGTCGTTGTCGTGAAACGACTTCACGATGGTGGTGGGCGTGATGCCGTGCTCGGCGTTGTACGCTTCTTGGATCGTGCGCCGCCGTTGCGTTTCTGACACCGCCGCTTTGATGGAGTCGGTCATGACGTCGGCGTACAAAATCACGCGACCGTCGGCGTTTCGCGCGGCGCGACCGATGGTTTGAATCAAGCCGGTGGTGGCACGCAAAAAACCTTCCTTGTCCGCGTCTAAAATGCACACCAGTGAGACCTCAGGCAGGTCGAGCCCCTCGCGCAACAAGTTGATGCCGACCAACACGTCGTACTCACCTTTGCGCAGCTGCACGAGCAGCGCGATGCGTTCGAGCGTCTCGATGTCGGAGTGCATATATTTGGCGCGGATACCGACCTCTTGCAGGTACTCGGTCAGGTCCTCCGCCATGCGCTTGGTGAGCACGGTGACGAGGGTGCGCTCGTTCTTTTTGACCGTGAGCTTCACCTCTTTGATGAGGTCATCGACTTGCGTGCCGACGGGGCGGATCTCAAGCAGCGGGTCGA
>JAYTVG010000392.1:0-1767 GCA_043744135.1 Deltaproteobacteria bacterium
GGTGATGACGCCGCCCAGCGCCGCGGGAATCAACACGTCGACGTTTTCAAACAGCAGGTCATCGCTTTTGAGGCTGTCACCGCCGACGAACCCCTTGAGCGAGCCGGTTTTTTTTGCGTGGGCGAATGCGCCTTCGACGTCGATACCTTCTTTGTTGCGCGTGCCGCCGGTGTGGTCGGCGATGGCAACGACCTTGGCGCCCATCTCGGTCAAAAAGCGCGCAGTGTACGAGCCGACGTTGCCGAAGCCTTGAATCGCGACCGTGGCGCCCGAGATTGACTTGCCTTGGCGCTTGAGCACCTCGCGCGTGCTGATGGCGACGCCGCGACCGGTGGCGGCCTCGCGCCCCAACGACCCGTACAGGTCAACAGGTTTGCCGGTGACGACGGCGGGGTTGTGTCCGTGCAGTTTGCTGTACTGATCGTAGATCCACGCCATGTGCTGTGCGGTGGTGTTGACGTCTGGGGCTGGGATGTCCATCTGCGGCCCGATGACGTCGTGAATCTTGTCGGTGAATTTGCGCGTCAAGCGCTCCACCTCAGCCAACGACAGGGTCTTTGGATCCACCGTGATGCCGCCTTTGGCGCCACCGTAGGGGACGTCAATCACCGCGGTCTTCCACGTCATCAATGAGGCGAGCGCTTTGACCTCGTCGGGGTCGACGTGGGGGTGATAGCGCAGGCCGCCCTTGAAGGGCCCGCGGCTGTCGTCGTGCTGCACGCGGTATCCTTCAAACGTGCGCACCTCGCCGTTGTCCATTTCGACGGTCAGCGCGACTTTCACCTCGCGCGCCGGCATCTCGAGCGCAACTTGAATGCGCGGCGACAGCTGCATGATCTCCGCAGCTTTTCGAAAGTAGTAGTTTGTGGCTTCAAACGCGTTCATGGTCTGTGGTGGTAGCACTGCACCGCTTCAGCGGTCCACGTCCCGCCGCGTTTTAGCCAGGTGACTCGAAGTTACAACGCGGTGCGTAAACCGCGCCGCGCATGACGTTTGGGTGAACGTGCGCCGTGTAGCGTGTCGCGCCGTTAGTGCCGAAAATGCCGTTCCCCGACCATCACCATCGCGATATCGAGCGCGTCGGCGGCTGCCACCACCTCGTCATCCTTTTTGCTGCCGCCGGGCTGTGCGATGGCCCGCACGCCGGCTTCGGCCGCCGCCACGACACCATCGGGGAAGGGAAAAAATGCGTCAGACCCAAGCGCTGCGCCCGCGACGCTGTGTTTGTTCGCCAGCGCCTTGGACACCGCCAACCGCACGCTGTCCACGCGGCTGGTCTGTCCGCCGCCAACACCGATCAACGCTTCGCCTTGCACCAAGGTGATGGCGTTTGACTTCACAGGCGCGCACAAGCGAAAGGCGACGTCGAGCGCGCGCCACTGCGCGTCGGTCGGCGCGCGTTTGGTGACGACCGTGCCGGTGGTGACGGCGCGCGGAGTGCCGTCGCTTTGCTGCGCGAGCACGCCACCACAAATAGAGCGCAAGCTCACCTTCGGCAGCGCCCCAGTCGCGAGGTTGCCCAGCTCAAGCAAGCGCACGGCCGGTTTTTTTGCGAACACCGCGCGCGCGTCGTCGCTGAAGGCGGGCGCCACCACCACCTCCAAAAACAGCTCCGCCATGAGGTCGGCGAGCGTGCCGCTGACGACGTCACTGACGGCGACGATGCCGCCAAAGGCGCTTGTGGGATCGCCGGCGAGCGCGTCTTGGTAGGCGCGCAGCAGCGTCGGTGCGCGGGCGGCACCGCATGGCGTGTTGTGCTTGACGATG
>JAYTVG010000393.1:0-5634 GCA_043744135.1 Deltaproteobacteria bacterium
GTTGTCGAGGACCTCGACGGCGTTTGCCCGCGTCGTCGCTTGTGCGCTGCGCAAGTTGCCGTGGATGAGCTCGATCGCCTTGAGCGGATAGATGATCGACAGCAGACGAAAGATGCGATCGAGTCCACGCGCGAGACGCTCGTCGATGGCGTCGCGCAGCAGGTCCGGGCCGTCATGGCCCGCGATGGGCTTGAGGTCGTCGAGCGCGGCGAGGTTTTGGTAGTGCTCTTGAATCTCTTCGGTCACCAAGCGCCGCACGCGCGCTGCATCGACAGTGGCGCCGAGGCGGTCGCGCAAACGTGCCGCGGATCGCGCGGTATCACGGCGCGTGTCGGGGTCCGCGACCCCTAGGTTGTCCATCAACAGCTGCAAGCAGCGGGCGCTGCCAATGCGCTCCAAGATGCGCGGCACTTGTCGACGCAGTGCCGGTTCCTCCCGATCTTGCGACAGCACCTTGCCGAGGACCTCGACGACTTTGTCGCCGTAGTTCGTGAGCGCTAAGCCGGCGGCCCGCGCGGTATCGCGTTGACCGAGCTTGTACACCAGCGATGGGATCAGCTCGACGCTACGCATGGCGCCGGCCGCTTGCACCGCAGCCGTCTGGACGCGCGCGCTCGGATCGCGCATCAGCGCCGCCACAGGTTGATAAAAGCTGCGCACGCCGATGTCTTTGAGCACGCGCGCAGATGCCAACCGCACCAACCCATCAGGAGACGTTTGCATCGCCTTTAGATTCTCGGCCGACAGCAAGATGCCCTCGAGGCCACCGTGTTTGATGAGCGACGCGACGGCAGCACCTCGCACCTCCGGCGCCGGGTCGTCAAGCTTGTCTTTGACGACGTTGATCGCCGATTCGCCGACCAGCGCACAAAACGCGCGCACTGCGGCGGCTCGCACGGCAGCGTCGTCGGCGTTAAACTGCAACAACACGCGATCGCTTTGCGCGGTTGAGCCTTTTTGTCCGAGGATCTCAAGCGCGCGCACCCGCAAGTCGGTGTCGCGGTGCTCAAGCAGCGCACCGAGCTCCGCACTCATATCGCTGCCCTCGACGCGCTGCGCGAGCTCGAGCGCGTTTCTAACTTCTGCAGCGTTGTTGCTCGCGAGGGTGCGTCGCAGCAACATCACTGTCGCTTCATCGCTGATGACAAACGCAGCGTCGTTAAACTCCAAACGCCGGCGGCGCAGCGTTGACAGCAGCTGCGTTACGTACTCGCGACGGATGAACAAAATCAGCACGATCCACGCCGCCGTCAGCACCGCAGCCACGACGGCGAGGCTGGTGATCGGCAGCTTCATTGGACCGATGAGCGCGACCATCGCAGCACCTGCAACGCCTCCCGACGCGGGCTTGACGATGCCGTCGATAAATGTCTTCGCGCGCCCCCGCACGTGCGCAGGCACAGGAGTGTAGATGACCTGCATGGTGGCGTCGTAGATCGAATAGCGGAACGCGTTTTCGGAGCCCTTCGCAAACAGCGCCCAGCCAAACGCCGACGAAACGGTCGCGAGGCCGAACATCGCCGGTAGCGGGTTGGCCACGCCACACAACATTCCGATCATCCCCGCCAACATCGCCAGCGGCAAGATCAGCAAGCTGACGACGACGCCAAAGCGCTCCAAAATGCGGCTCGTCAACGTCAACTGCATGATGGCGGCAATCACGCCGGTGCTGGTGGTGAACACGCCCATGAAGCTCGACAGCGCGTCGGTGTCGACCTTGCCGGCGTGCGTGAAGGCATCTTTTGCCAACACTTTGAATTGATAGTCCATCAGCGGCACGCAGATGAACGTCGCGACCGTGATGCCGGCGACAATCTTGAGGTGCTTTGACGCGAAGACGTTTTCAACCTGGTTTTTCACCTGAAACTGCGTCCGCCCACGTCGCGCCGCGCGCTGCGTGACGATGGTTTCCTGCAAGCGTTGGCGCTGCATGCGGCCGATCTTGACGATGATGCCGGCGCCCAAAGCCAAAAACAGCATTTCAGGGAACAGCAAGTTCTCGGTGCCGATCACTCGAACCGCGGCGCTCACAGACACGCCACAGATGATGCTGGCAACGACCGCGCCGAGGCCCACGAACGGAAACAGCCGCTTGGCCTCGCGCGAGGAGAACATGTCGCCAGCAAAGGTCCAAAACTGCAGCACCAAAAACGTGCCGAACATCTCGACGAAGTTGTAAAACAACACGTAGACCCAGCGCGCGTGCGTCTGCAACAAGACCCTGCACACCAACATCAACACCATCACGATGCCGAGCGCAGCGAGGATCAAGCGATCGCGTCGGTAACGGTCCGCCACACGCGCGTACAGATAGGCAGGCAGCGGCACCATGACGGCGACGCTGATGTACATATAAGCGAGGTCCTCCTTGCTAAACGCGGTCAAAAACAGCGCGTCGCGAGCGATGCGGCCGCAGATGAATGCCGCGACCGCGAGCAGCAAGTAGCCACTCATCAACAGCACCTTGGTGGCCTCGCCGGGTCGAATCTTTAAAGCTGCGAGCAACACGTTCACGCGAGCACTGTAGATCAGCCAGCGCCGCGACGACCGACCGCCCGCGACGAAAAGGGTCAACTTTTTGCGCTCGGAGCGACAGTGCGCTACCGATCGAGCATGCAACCACGCCACACCGAGGCCGAGTCTGCCGTTTCGCCGCGACGGTGGCGTTGCGCTGGCGCTTGCCTCGCGCTCAACATGGTGGCTTGCGTAACACCGGCCGCGAGCGTCGGCACGGAGCCCACCGCGCGCGGGGCCGAGTTGGCCGCGCCTTCAAACGCCGACGACAGCGACATCTTGCGCGAACGTGTCAGTCGTTTGGAGCGCCGCTTGGCCGACGTCGACGCCAAGCTCGGCCTGTTGGTAGCGCAGCGCGCGGTGCCGCGTCCTGCTGCAGCGGGCCCGTTCGCGCGCCCGTACGTCGCGTCGCAACCGGAGCGCACGCAAGAGGGCAGCCTGGGCGCTGCGTCGATCGATCTACCGCCGCGCGGTGGTGGTGGTGGCGTCGTCGACGAGGCCATGCCAGTCACCGTCGCTGAGCCCGTTGACGACGGCCCGCCCATCGTCATCCGCCTTGATGGCAGCACCTCACCGTCCGCGAGCGAACGCGCGCCGTCGTTGGCGGCTGGTGCCGCGGTGCAAGACGTCTACGAATGGGCGCAAACGCAGCTGAAGGCGGGTGACACCGCTGCGGCGCTCGTTGCGTTCGACGACATTTTACATCGAGCAAGCGGCCACGAGTTGGCGGACAACGCGATGTATTGGTTGGGTTACTGCCACGCACAAAGCGGCAATCACCGCTCAGCGCTCGACGTGTGGCAACGGCTCCCGGTGCGCTTCCCCACCAGCCCGAAAGTCGCTGACGCTTTGTTTGGGATGGCGCAATCGCACGAGGCGTTGGCTGAGCCTGCCCTCGCTGAAACGCTCTACCTTGAGATCGTCACGCAATATCCGCGTGCTGAAACCGTTCACGAAGCCCAGCGTGCGCTCAAGCGTTTGCGACCTTGAGGCCTCTGCGAGGCGCCGTTGATGAAACGGCCAAAAATTTGGGCGCCACGCGCCGGACCGTTAAGCTGACCACCGCAAAGGGAGCATTCATGCGCCGCGCCATCGTGCCGCTCGTCATCTTCAGCATTCCAGCGTTCGCGCAGGACGCCGACACCGCGCTCAGCGCACGCGATCGCGTCAACGACGCGGCCGATCAAGAAGGTGCCGCCGTCGACGCCGTGCAAGACACCGCGCCTGCGTCCGACGTGGTCACGGACGACGTCAACACGAGTGAAGGCGGCTACGGAGGAACCGCACAAAACGGCGCGCCCGAGACCTACACGGTGCAGCCTGGCGATACGCTGTGGACGCTGTCGCAGCGGTTTTTGAACAACCCTTGGTATTGGCCCAAAGTGTGGTCGTACAATCCCGAGCTCGACAATCCGAACTGGATTCGGCCGGGCACGGTGATTCGCTTTTACCCCGGGGCACAGCAGCCCATCGTCGTTGAAAAGGAACCGGAACAAGACGACGATAAATTCGAGGATGTTGAAGGAGGCGGCTTCGAAAAAGGCGCCAACTTACAAAATTACCTCGACAACCTGGCGGGCCTCAGGGCGTCCGCGATGCGTCGCGAGTTTTTTGTGCCCGCGGATCGCCTCGACGACGCCGGCCAAATCCTCAACTCCCCTGATGAAAAAGTGCTGCTCGCCGCCGCCGACCGCGCTTGGGTCAAGCTCAAAAAAGGCGGCGTCGGTGACACGCTGCAGATCTTTCGCAAGGGTCGTGACATTCGCCACCCACTCACAGGCGCCAACCTCGGCGCTCTCGTTGAGCTGATGGGCGAAGTGCGCATCGACGTCACGGGCAAAGAGCAAGTGCTTGGCACCATCACCGCGTCATGGGACCCGGTCGAACGCGGTGACTTCGTCGCGCTGCTGCCGATCGTCACCGACAAGGTGGTTCGCGTCGAAAACACCAAGGCCATCAAAGGCTATTTGGTAGCGGCGGGGCCGCGCCCACGATCGTTTTTGGGCGACAACTTCGTCGTCGTCATCGATAAAGGCAAGGCTGACGGCGTCGCGGTTGGCAACGTCTTTACCATCGTGCGCGTCGGTGATCCTTACACCCGCGAACACACCGGCATGGTCGACGAGGACATTGGCGAGATTGTGGTCGTCGAGCTGTTCAATAATGTGTCGTCCGGCATCGTCACGGCGGCGAGTCGCGAGGTGATTCCCGGCGACCGCATCGAAATGCGCACGAAGTAGCCGACGAACACCGGGTGAACGGTTGATAAAAGCCTGATCTCGGGCGCCGCACAAAGTGATTTCCCGCGTGGTAGCCTTGGCTTGTGCTCGTGGCACTGCGCATCTTGTCTTTCGAACTCGACCCGCGCGACGGCCGTGTGGTGTTGTTGCTGGCGCACGACGTCAGTCGCCGGGTCTTCCCACTGTGGCTGGGGGATGATGACGCCGCGATCATCGCGCGCAGCATTGGCGCATTGCCGCCGATCCCTGACTCCGCACAACTGCTCAGCGCGGCGCTGCAAGTGCTTGGCGCGAGCATCGACCACGTTGAGATCACAAGCGTCGCAGGTGGCGTCGTCAGCGCGGTTGTGGTGTTGGCGGACGCTCGAGAGCTGGTTTCGATTGCCGCGCGCGCGTCCGACGCCATCGCGGTCGCGATTCGCCTCGGCGCCCAGGTGTTGATCGCAGACGCGCTGCTGGCGAAAGTCGCGCAAGACGTGGCGGAGGCTGAAGCGCGCGTCCACGCGCCCGTCGCCGCGCAACCGGTGGTGCTCACCCAGGCGGAGCGCTGGAGCACGCTGCTGCAGCATTTAAACAAGACGCCGCAAAAGACCTATCCGACGTGAGCCGCGTGAGTGCCGGCGTCAGTCGGTCGTCGGTGAGCCGCGCGTGCGTGCGGCCCACAACGCGGTGAGCGCGACACTGGTGGCACCGCATGTGTCGGCCACCCAATCCCATGCAGAACTCTGGCGCCCGACGACGAACGATTGGTGGAGTTCATCGACGATGCCGTAGCCGCTACACAACGCGACCGCCCACAGCGCCGCAGCGCGCGTCGATCGCCCCGACCACGTCGCAAACAACGCGAGTGTGCACAGCGCGCCGTATGCGCAAAAGTGCA
>JAYTVG010000394.1:0-5627 GCA_043744135.1 Deltaproteobacteria bacterium
ATTGTTCATCTCCCAAGGTCGATGAATTTCATCGTTCACGTTACAAGGTGCACGCGTTGCGTAGTCCACCTCGCAAGGTCGACGAACGAGAGCCGTAAAAAGCCCGGGGCGCACGCGATGCGCCGCCCGCATATCGCGCGAGGTTCATCATGACGACGACGTTTCGCTTGGAACACCAGTTCCCCGACATCTCGCTCGAGCTCTTTGAGCGGCATTTGAACCACCCGGACCTGATAAAACAGCTGTCCGCGATGCCCGGATTTCGCAGCCGCGACCTCGTGGACCGCAAAGACGGGCCCGACGGCGTCATCCACTGGACGTTTAAAGTGGTGGCGGGTGGTGACATCCCCGCCAGCGCGCGCAAAGTTGTCAACGACGACATGCTGACGTGGCACGAGGTCACGCGTTTTGTCCCCGCCGAGCACGTGATCCACTGGCAAATCGTGCCGATCAAAGAGAAGATTCAGCGCATTTTGAAGTCGTCGGGAACGTGGCGCCTCAGCAAAGACGGCGAGGGCACGCGCCGTGTCATTGACGGCAGCATCACCATCGACATCCCGTTTGTCGGCAAAGTCGCCGAGCAGTTTCTCGCAGGCGAACTCAAGCGCAACTACGACGTCGAGCCCGATATTCAGCGCAAGTTTTACCGCAGCGTGAAGTGAGCCCGCTCGGGCCCGATCGCAAGCCAAGTCACGGCGCTGCCATAGCGTGAACGGCGCGCGATACGCAGCCCACGACGCCGTCCGCTTGTGGGCGTGCGTAGCCGAGCGCGTTTTTGCCCTGGGTCAGGTACAGCGCAAAGATCGCGCGGCTGGCGACGACGGGGTCGTTGTTCCACGCCAACGCCTGAAGCCGCGCCACCAGCCGGCTCTCCTGAAGCTCTGCGACCAGCCAAACGCGCTCAGCCAGCGGCAAGCGCTCGTCTTGCAGCAGGGTGTCGGCGAGCGCGCGCTCTTTGGCCGCGAGCGCCCTCAGCGCCAATAGCGCGCGCTCAGGTTCGCCGAACAGCGCGCCTTGCAGCGTGGTGAACGCGGTGCGTTGCGCGGCCACGGGGGTGGCGACGTAGAGTTTCACGATGGCGTCGAGCAAGCCGGCTTGCGGTGCGCGCTCGATGGCGACCAACGCCGCCAAGCGCACTTTGGAATCTTGCGAGCTCAACGCCGCGCGCAGGATGTCCTCGCTGAGCGCGTCGTTGAGCTCTGCCAAGCCGGCGAGCGCGTACGCGAATTGAACGTCGCCGGGGCCGGCCGCAACGGCTGCGCGCAAGGCGTCTTTGGCCGCAGGCGTGCCGTCCACCGGGACGCTCGACCAGCCGGCGTCGCCGAGCCGCTCCAGGCCGCGCCGCACACGCAAAAGCCCCGGGCGCTGCGCGTCCAAATAGGGGTTTGTTGCGGTGTCGTCGACGCCAACAACGCGCACCTTGCTTAGGGCATCGGCAGAATCGCGTGCGAGCGTAGCGAGGACCTCATCGGGCTCGCGCGCATCGATCGCGGCCGCCACCTCGGTGTATAGCCGGGTCATCTCTTGCGGCCACGCGCCGGTGAGCAAGTCGCCGGTCAGCGTCGCCGTCGAGGCGGTCGCGACGGTAAATGGGTTTGGCAGCTTGACCGCACGCAGCGAGCGAGGTGCGGTGAGCACGCTGCGGTAGGTGGCCTCGTACAGCGCCGCGGTTCGATAGGCCGCGCGCCGCGACCAAAACGGCTCGCTGCCTTGAATCGCTTGCCGGTATTTCGCAGCGGCGTTTTTCAACCTGTCCTTGATGACTTTGCTTTCAAACGCGCTGAGCCGAGACAGTCCCAACTCTTGGCCGCAGGTCTTGGTAGCGCGGCCACGTGCGTCCTGTAGCTCAGCTTGCCGATAGCGCCACTGGCTCGCGAGCCGGCGTTGGGGGGCAGCACCACCGGGATCGATGACCGCGCGTGCGTCGGCGAGCGCTGCCTGCGCGTCGTCCCACCTGCCTTGCGCAAGCGCCAGGCGCCCCTTCGCCAAACGCAAGGTCGCGCGAAGTAGAGGTTCTGCCGCTAAGTGCGCGTCTGTCACATTAAAACCGACGAGCGTCTCGAGTGCTTTGGGGTCGCAGGGCTCACGCCGCAAGGCCGCATCGAGCTCCGCCAACAAACGCGCCGCTTTGTCGACTTGCTCGGGCGTCGGCGCGGCCGGGCCATCGCTCTTTTTTCGCGTGGGGGTCGCCACGGTCGACGTCACAACAGCTGCAGGCGCGGGAGGTGGCGAGGAAGTCGGCGAGGAAATCGGCGAGGAAATCGGCGAAGAAGTTAGCGGATCTACAGCGCTTTTCTCGACGCGGCCTTGAGGTGGCTTTTTTTGCACCGGCGGGGCGGGCACCGCGCCCAAGTCTTCCTTGGTGGGGGCAGGGCCGTCGTCGCCGAAGTCCTCTTTGTGCACGCCGACCTCGGGGTCGGTCTGCGCACCGCCCGCCAGCGCCCAGCCACACACGAGCAGCGGCGCAAGTCGCCAGTGCGCGTTCACTTGCCAGGCGCCGGCGCGGGTTTGTCGGCAGGCTTCTCCGCGGGTTTCGCTTCACCTGGCGTGAGCCGACGGATGCTGTAGCTGGCTTGCTTGCCCTTGATCTTCACGATGCCCGCCATGCCGACGCTGTCGGTCTTGTCGAGCATCACCCAGCGCACACTGTCGGCCGGGCCCGGGTTCAAATAAAAGCTGTCGACGAAGGTGTCGGCGGCGACGCGGGTCGTGCCCGCGAGGTCGGTGGCGTATCCACCCGCCTCTTCGATGTTGCCAAACAAGCCAAACGGGAACAGCGCGGCGTGTGCCTTCATGAACCGAGCGAGCGCCGGGTCGCCAACGTTTGCGGCCTCATGGATGCGATCGATGGCTTTGTCGCCCGATTGCAGCGGCGGGCCGTGCGAGATGAGCACGCGCGTGGCCGTGGCTTGCGCCGCGAACCCTTCCAGCGCATCGACGTCGCGGGGCAGATAAGCGCAGCCGTCGGCACAATGCAGGTAGCTGGTGTTGTAGTAGCCGGGCAGCGAGACCACCGACGCGTCGTCAGTGTTAAACACCCGCACCGCGTGCATGTTGATGACGTTTTTCGACGTGGCCGCCACCGCCGCCACCGCCTTGGTGAAGTGATCGCGGCACTCGCGGTTGCCTGCGATCGCCAGCACGGGGACGCCGAGCGCCGCAACATCTGTCAGCACTTGCTGGATGCTTTGCTGGCTTTCGCCGATGTCGCCTGTGACCGCGATCGCGTCGACTTTTTTGTCCTTCATCCACGCCAAGATCAGGCGCAAGTTGGCGGCGTTGTCTGGCGTGTGGTCCTTGATGTCGGTGATCTGGCCCAGCAAAAACTCATCATCCGCGTCGGCGCCCTGAAGCGTGATGGTCGAGCCTTTGCGCAAGTACGTCTTGCCCGCGATGACAAGCGTTTCTTCGGGGGTGGTGGCGGCGGGGCCAACGCACTCGGCATTGGCGGCGCGAGCTTGAGCGGCTTGCGCGTCAACATCACCCACCGGTGCGACGTCGGGCTCAGCGCTTGTCGGTGCTGGAGCAATCGGCGCGGGGGCTGCCGGTTTTGAGCAGGCGGGTGCCAACAGCACCACCAAGGCGAAAGCGACAACTCGAAAAACCGTGCGCGCGTGAAACATCATGCTTCCTTTGTTCAACCGACAAAAATCAACTGACCTGCATCGACTTTGGGGCGAGCCAAAGCGGCGACCCAGCAAACCATCGACGGAGCGATGGGATCGTTGAATCGCCACATAAACGCAACCACATCGGGCTACTCCTCGTCTTCGTCGTCCTCGCCGGCTTGGCTGACGTCAAACGCGCCCAGCGCTTCGAGCAGCTCCGACAGCGTGTCGGTCGTTTGGCTCGTCTCAAGCGTCACCGCCACCTTTGGACCGCGCACGCGTGCACGTGGGGGTTCGGGCCAATCGATGTCGTCGATGACGTACTCTTCGGTGTCGAGACCGAAGTCGTCAAAAAACGGTGGAACGTCCGAGGCGCGATCGCCCTCAATCAACCACACGAAAAATGCGTTGAGCGCTTTTGCGACGCCACGCGCAGTTTCTTCGCTTTCAAAGCTGCCGACAATCTCGACCTCTTCCATGAAAAACTCCTCCGCGTTGCACCAAAGCACAGCGCACACCGACACGGCAAGAGGGGCCGCACCGTGTTAGTGTCAGACGATGCGAATTCGTCGACCTCGGGAGATGAACGACGAACAGCGTCGAGCGCGGCAGCTCAACAAAACGGTTCTGCACGCGGTCCTGCTGAGCTGGACGTTGCTGGTCGGGTGCAGCGCGGAACCGATCACGCCCCTAAAAGCCGTCTTGCGGGTGGCGCCGACGCAATTGGTGTTCGGGCCGATCCCAGCGGGCGCCCGCCAAATGCAGCAGCTCGCGATCGTCAACGACGGCACGGCGCCTTACGCGCCCGACGCGCCGATCACCCTTTGGGCGGATGCTGCCGCCGGCTTTACCGTGCTTGACGGCTGCGTCTTGCCGCTCGCGCCCAACGCGCTTTGCAACATGACGGTGCTGTTCGCGCCGGGGTCGGCCGGGATTTTTTCGGGTGAAGTGCGCGTACCGGCTGTGGCGGGGAGCGCTGATGCGCTCGTGCGCGTCGGGCTGCGAGCGACCGCGTCTGAAGCCCAGGTGCTCGTGAGCCCCTCAGCCATCGACTTTGGCGCCATCGACGTCGGCACCACCGCGCGCGATCGGATCGTGGTCGAAAACGCCTCCGCAACCGAAGTGGTGGTGCCGTATGCCGCGCGGGGCGAAGGGTTTTTGGCGGCGGGACAGCGGGAAGGCTCGCTGTCGATTGCCGCGCACGCAAGCGCAGAGCTTTCGATCGCGTTCGTGCCGGGCCGCGGGGGTGCGTTTGACGCGAGCATCGTGTTTGAAGTGTGCGGCGCGGATTGCGGCCCACGAACCACCCTCACCGGCAGCGGCCTTGCGCCCCGCATTGACGTGCAGCCGCAAACGGCCGCATTTGGCAGCGTTGCGCTCGGCGCCACCGGTGTGGTGATGCTGACGGTCACAAACGTCGGCGCGGGCGCACTGGTGGCAGCGCCACCCGTCGTGGTTGGCGCAGAGCGCCGCGGCGAGGTGCAAGTGAGCGGCGACGTCGTTACGCTGCAAGCCGGCGAGGCCACCACCGTGGAGGTGCGCTACACGCCGGTCGTGGCGAGCGCGGCGGTGGGCGGCGCCGTCCAGTTCGACAGCAACGATCCGCTGTCCCCACGCGTGTTGGTGCCGCTGCTCGGCGAAAGTCCTGGGCCGGCCATTGAGCTGTTGCCTGGCGCCATCCACTTCGGCGTGCTCGACGCCGGGGACAGCCGCACCGCGACGGTCATTTTGCGCTCCACCGGCACGGTGCCAGCCCTGGTCAGCGGCCTGCAGCTCACCGGTGCCAGCTTCGACTGGGTCGCGTTGCCAGCCGCCGGGCCGTTGTTGCCGGGCGAGACCTGGTCGTTTGCCATCACAGCGACCGGCAGTGCGGCTGCCGCGGCGGTCGGCGGTGACAACGGCGCGGTGATCGTGCACACCGACGGCCTGAGCGATAAAAGCACCGCGCTCACGTACACGTCGGGGGTGGTCGGCTGCCAGCCGCGCGCCGCCGACCCCAACGCGGCGTTTGGCTCCGCG